>JACMPF010000130.1 GCA_014377665.1 Pedobacter sp.
GATCCTGCGCTAGTTCCACTAATGTGACTGAATTTAATGCCCGCGTTAATAAATGCTTTCAAAACACCTAAATGCGCAATACCTCTGATTCCCCCACCTGATAAAACTATTCCTATTTTCATATTTGCATCATTTTGGTTTGTATTTTGAACGGTTAAGGATAAATTGTTCATCCTTCTCCGCCATTAGTTGCTGCAGGGTTACATCTTTATTCTCATCCATATATTTCCTGACGATCTGCCAACCCATCCAGATTCCTAGTTTTGGGGCAGACAGGTTTTTGTCTCCCAAACCAGGCGTAAAAGGGCCTTCACTTAAGTAAACTTGTATCTTCTGGTAGTCGGTTTCAAATAACAAGTTATTCTCTAAAAAGAACCCCCATATATCTGCTTCGTAGATATTACACCATTCTAGTTGTTTTGAAGTGTAGCCGATTTTGAGACTGTCAGGTAGTGCTTCCCTTAAAACTTGATCCATAAAATATAAGATTTTTCCGTTATGGATCATCTTAGAAATCAATGTTCGGTCTTCGTCAAGATCAGAGAACAACTCTTCCCTTGCAAAAGTTTCTGTTAGCCTGGGTACTACATATTCCGGAGAAAACCGGCGGGAGATGTAAACTGGAATGCTTTTCACAATGCTTTTGTAAAATTTGCTTTTCTTGCCCAGGAACATATCTAACCCAATTCCCAAATAGTCATCTCCAATGGGGGTTTGTACGGCAAATCCAGAAACGAAAGAGATAAATTTAGGTGTTTTGCTTTTTGGATAATAATATTTAATATACTTAAAAGCTTGCGTTAAATCATTTTCAATACTCTTCATATTAGGAAAGACGCTGCTTGCCTCACTGTTCAAGTCAGTATACGCCTTGTCTTTATATAGCGTAGACAGAATCTGTGTGCCGCTGTAGTTGCCGTCGCCAACTATCCGTGTGATGTAGTCTCTATAAAATGTTCCGTATTTTTTTTTCAGGATTACGTCAGTCTTGATTATGTCTTTTCCTTTGCCCAAAAACAGATCTTCATCAAATCTTTCCACTTTTATCCGCATAGAATCTCCGCTTACATCAGGTCTACTGTTTTGTTTGCAGGACATACAGACAGATAGTAGCGCAAGCAAAATGATGCCATTTCCAGCTTGGCGGTTAATAGCATTTAATAGAAAAAATAGATAGCTTTGGCGGTATATAACGTTATACATCATTGATAACAAATATAATTATGAAAAGGACATTTATCGGGTTAATACTTTTGTTTTTGACGGTTAGCGTATTCGCACAAGATTCTTCATCCCCATATTATGGTTTTAGATTGGGACTTACGGCTCATCCAACCATGGGTTGGGTAAAGCCAGATATTGGTAAGAGCAACGGTGTTTCACTAGGATTCTCCTACGGACTGATCGGTGATTTTAACTTTACTCAAAACTATAGTTTTGCTACAGGTCTGACGATAACAACTGTAAATGGTAAGAGTACAGAAATTAGAACCAGCAATAGTGGATCAGCGATACCTTCCCAGTCAGAGTATAAGTTGAATTATAAAATCCAATATGTTGAAGTTCCCTTAACTTTGAAGTTGAAAACGGTGAAGATTAATGAAGTTAGGTATTTTGGTCAGTTCGGACTCTCGAACGGTATTTTAATCGGGGCAAAGCAAGATGCTGATATGACTGGAGGAGCATCTACAAGAGATATTAATATTAAAGACGATATCAAGTTCTATCGGGCAGGTCTAATTATTGGAGCAGGAGCAGAGTTCGAAATTTCCGAAAATACAAGTATTACTACAGGTTTAACCTTTAATAACGGATTTACAGACATTACCAGTTCGAAATCATCGACTGTTAGAAACCACTATCTAGGCATTAATTTTGGTGTTTTTTTTTAAATAGATTTACAAGGGCAGATGAAGATAGCACTGGCACAACTTAATTACCATATTGGGAATTTTGAAGCCAATAAAAAAAAGATAATAAATTATATTCAATTAGCAAAAACAGAAGGTGCGGAATTGGTTGTCTTTGCTGAACTCGCTGTTTGCGGATATCCACCGAGAGACTTTCTTGAATTTGATGAGTTTATCGAACTTTGTCATCAGTCGGCTCTGGAGATTGCTCAACATTGCAACGGGATCGCCTGTGTCATTGGCCTTCCTATAAAAAATACTCAGGTAGCTGGAAAGGATCTTTATAACGCTGCTCACTTTATAGAAGATGGAGAAATAAAGGCTACTGTAAAGAAGGCCTTGTTGCCCAATTATGATGTTTTTGATGAACATAGATATTTCGAACCGGGAATACAGTTTGACTGCATCGACTTTAAGGGAAGAAGGATTGCACTTACCATCTGCGAAGACCTTTGGAATATCAACGACAATCCATTGTATGTTTCCAATCCGATGGATCAACTGATTCTTCAGCAACCAGATCTAATGATAAATATTGCAGCCTCGCCCTTCTCTTATTCTCACGATGATGAAAGACTGGTGGTGCTGGCTGATAATGCTAAAAAGTATAATCTGCCGCTTTTATATGTCAACCAGGTAGGGGCGCAAACTGAGATCGTCTTCGACGGTGGATCCCTGGTATTTGATAGAATGGGTAACCTTCTTGACGAGATGGAGTATTTCAAAGAAGATCTCCGTTTGTATGAAGTGAGCGGAAATGACATTACTGGATTAAAACCTAAACAACATTTGCCAGTTTGCGATATTGAACAGATTTACCACGCATTGATCCTTGGTATCCGGGATTATTTCGCAAAATCAGGGTTTACAAGAGCGGTGCTGGGGTTATCCGGGGGCATAGATTCTGCTATTGTGTGCGCGCTCGCATGTAGAGCACTCGGTGCGGAAAATGTGATGGCCGTGTTAATGCCTTCCAAATACTCTTCTGACCATTCCATTAAGGATGCGCTGGATTTGGTGAATAACTTCGAGTGTATGCACGAAATCATTCCTATTAAAGAAACTACCGATGCGTTTGAACGTATCCTTGACCCTGCGTTTAAAGATTTGCCTCAAAATCTTGCTGAAGAAAACATTCAAGCCCGGTGTCGCGGCCTGATTCTGATGGCTATGTCGAACAAGTTTGGGTACATTTTACTTAATACTTCAAATAAAAGTGAATGCGCAGTGGGATATGGCACACTATATGGCGATATGTGCGGAGCAATTGGCGTAATTGGAGATGTATATAAAACGCAGGCTTTCGAGCTTGCAAAGTTTATCAATAAGGATGGCGAAATGATTCCTTTAAATTCAATCGTAAAACCACCTTCAGCAGAACTTAGACCAGATCAGAAGGATTCCGATTCACTGCCTGAGTATGATATATTGGACAAGATATTATTTCAATATATTGAGCTGAAGCAAAGTTCTTCCGGAATTATTGCTCTAGGATATGATGAGGCATTGGTAAGAAGAATCATAAAAATGGTGAATACTGCTGAGTTTAAGCGCTACCAGACACCACCTATTTTAAGGGTATCACCAAAAGCTTTTGGTATGGGTAGAAGGATGCCTATAGTTGGTAAGTACCTGTCTTAAACTTTCTTCACCCAACGTCTGTAAGGTAAGATCAATACAAATATGGCAGCTAGAACACAGGATATCCTTGGTATATAATCCCCATGCATGACATAAAAGCTCAGCTCATCATTTAGATTGATATTGCCTTTAAATGCAGTTCTGGTCCACCATTTACTTTGTTGTGTAATATCGCCACGCTGGTTAATGAAACAGGAGATACCGGTGTTTGCAGAACGAACAACATACCTTCTTGTTTCAATAGCTCTTAATTTCGCATAAAGCAGGTGCTGGTTCTTCCCTGAAGTGTCGCCCCACCAACCATCATTAGTGATCACTGCAATAAACTGCGCACCGTTTTTAATAGCCTCTCCAATCCAGCCTCCCCAAATTGATTCATAACAAACCACTGGTGCCACCCCGATGCCGCTATACGCATAAAATACACCGGGTTCATCCTGCCAGCCATAGCTGCCAACTGAACCGCCAAAACCCTCAAAGACAGGCCCAAGGAATGAAAGCGAAGAAGGGAAAGGCATTTTCTCGACGCCAGGAACAAGTTTGGATTTATGGTAAAATTGCACATTGGCAGAATTCTCTATCTGCATAGCCGCATTGAAGACGTCGTAAAAGCCACCATTTCCAGTTGGCCTCGCAGATATGGTTTCTTTATACTGGTAAAATTTAACACTCTCAATACCTGTAATTAGCGTTCCATTCTTGTATTTGCTTAAAAAAGACTGTGCTCTAATATAGGAAGCACTATTCCTAATGTCATCTTCATTCAATTTTTGTGGTATCGCTGTTTCGGGCCACAAAAAATATTCAGTATTAGGTTGTGCGACAGAATCAGAAAGTTTGATTAGGATATCCAGTTGCGCCATCGCGCTGATCGAACTGAATTTATCATTAGGATCAATATTAGGCTGAACAGTAACCACATTCACAGGAACTTCCTTTTCTTCATATTGAAAATACCGGGTTACAGAATATATGAAAGGCAAAAGTATAACCGTTAGCCAAACAAATGCTGGTCTCAGCTTGCGAGAATAGGCATTGCTGCGATAACTGGCATAAGCCTCATAAGCTAGAATATTGCTTAATAAAATCCAAAAGGAACCACCATAAACTCCTGTATACTCATACCATTGTGCAAGCTGGTGCATTCCTGACAAGCCATTGCCTAAGGTCATCCAGGGGAAAGAAAGATCCCAGGTCTGATGTAAGAATTCCATCGCAATATAAAATGCAATGAAACCTGTATAAGCAATATATTTATTTGCAACCTGATCCAGTCTATAAAACAACCAAAAAGCCGCCGTCATCAACAAAGCACCAAGTCCATATGGTATTAATGATACCAGGGCTGCAGTAATAGGATCATTTACCTGAACAATAGCATTGTATACCCAGTAAATGCTCGCAGTATTCCATACCAGAAACGTAAGTCCTGCCGTTAAAAATATGCGCCTTCCTTTTTTACTTGTTTTGCAATTTTTGATGGCGTTATAAGCGATAAACAGAGGCACTAATCCAACCAGTAAAATAGGTGTAGTGTATGGAATTGGTGGCCATCCAAGCCACATTAAAAAAGCACTTAACAGAGCAAGGAGCAACGTGGTCTTGGAGTTCATTCAGATAATTATAAGATTGTTATAAAGTATCAAGTATATCTGCTTTTTTGGCGTCATATTCTTCCTGGGTAATCAGGTGCTTATCAAACAAAGTCTTTAATTTTCTTAGTTTTAAAGTCGTCTCATCTTCTGGTTCTTCAACTACAGGGGCAGGAACAGCTATAGGCGGACTATAAAAAGCAATTGTCTCTTCAACCGGTTCTGGTTGCTTTACAACTTCAGGCTCCTCTATAACAGCACTGATGCTTGGCCGAGGAGTTGCTGCTCGTTTCTCATCCATTTCTGTTTGCTTCTGCTGTTCTTTGAAATTCTCCAGCTGTTCAATCGCTGCCTGGTATAATTTACGCGCCTGAACTTTTGGCACATATTCCGTAATGATGTTTTCGCCGTGTTGAGGTACACAGATAAACTTCGAGCCGAAAAACTCTTCTTTGAATGAAACTTCTTTAACGCTCTTCCAGGAAATATCTTTAAAATTCATGGTAATCCCGAAGTTACCAGGTTCGCAATAAAAGATCCTTTTGTTACTCACAGCAATACAATCCGGAAGCAAGTTCACAGCAGGTTTCTTTTGAACAGCCAGATAAATTAGCTCTTCGTTGCTGCTCAATATATCATTGAGCTTACCCAATACACGTTCAACTGCTTTAGGATCCTGTTCGTCGCTTAAAAATCTATCTATTAATATCATGTTCAATTTCTTTAATCAAAATTCTTTTTGCTAGCCTTCTTAGGCTCGCAACCTGCGATACAAATTACGAATTCCCCCTTTAATATATTGTTTTCATAATATGATTTAATTTCTTCTAATGTGCCCCTAACCGTCTCTTCGTATAGCTTAGTTAACTCTCTGCTTACAGAAGCCTGTCTATCAGTGCCCAGGTATTGCGCAAACTCTTCCAGGGTTTTTAGTAAGCGATGGGGACTCTCATACAAAATAATGGTTCTATCCTCATCGGCTAGTTTTTTAAAACGTGTTTGTCTGCCTTTTTTAACTGGTAGAAAGCCTTCAAAAACAAAGGAGTCTGAGGGTAAGCCAGAATTCACAAGGGCAGGTACAAATGCAGTAGCCCCCGGTAAACACTCTACTTCTAGTTCGTTTTTTATGGCCTCTCTGACAAGAAAAAAACCTGGATCTGAAATCGCGGGTGTTCCTGCATCAGAAATCAAAGCCACATTTTTCCCCTCTTTCAAAAATTTAATAATCTCTGAAGTAGCCTGGTGTTCGTTGTGCTGGTGATGGGAATATGCTTTCTTATCTATCCCGAAATGCTTCAGCATTGGTGCGCTCGTACGCGTGTCTTCTGCCAAAATAATATCCGCCTCTTTTAAGATCCTTATCGCTCTAAAAGTCATGTCTTCCAGGTTTCCGATGGGGGTAGGGACGAGAAATAGTTTACCAATCACAGTTATGTTATTATCTTTGTTCAAAATATAAAATAATGTTGCAAGTTAACTATATCCGCGAAAATAGAGAGAAAGTTTTAGAACGATTGAGCGTCCGAAATTTCAAAAAACCAGAATTAGTTGATGAGATCATTAACATTGATGAAGAACGCAGACAGCTTCAAACTTCGCTAGACAATCTTTCTGCGCTGGCCAACTCTGCTGCTAAGCAGATCGGAGAATTGATGCGCAATGGTAAAAGGGAAAAAGCCGAAGTACTCAAGGTACAAACTGGTTCAAATAAAGAGCAGCATAAGAATTTATCAGATCAGCTTAGTGCGGCAGAGATAAAGCTTCAAAACCTCATCGTTCAATTGCCCAACCTTCCGTACCATCTCGTTAACACAGGAAGTACTGCAGAAGAAAATGAAACAGTCTATGAACACGGTGAGCTCGCAGTTCTTCCAGAGAATGCCCTCCCCCACTGGGAATTGACTGCGAAATACGACATTATCGATTTTGAACTGGGAACCAAGATAACCGGTGCAGGTTTTCCTGTATATAAGGGTAAAGGAGCTAAGTTACAACGAGCACTAATTAACTTCTTTTTGGATCATGCAACTGAAAATGGATATAGAGAAATGCAGGTTCCACATCTGGTAAATGAAGCCTCAGGCTTCGGGACCGGACAACTCCCTGATAAAGAAGGCCAGATGTATCATTCAGGAATAGACAACCTATACCTAATTCCCACCGCTGAAGTTCCTGTTACTAACCTGTATCGGGATGTAATCTTAAAAGAAGAGGATCTTCCTATAAAAAATACTGCATATACGCCATGTTTCCGTCGTGAAGCTGGCTCTTATGGGGCACATGTAAGAGGATTAAATAGGCTTCATCAATTTGATAAGGTTGAAATAGTACAAGTTGTACACCCGGATACTTCTTATTATGTATTGGAAGACATGAGCGCTTATGTTCAATCATTGCTGAAGGAATTAGGCCTCCATTATCGGGTTTTACGCCTATGTGGTGGAGATATGGGTTTTACCGCTGCCATGACCTATGATATGGAAGTGTGGAGTGCTGCACAAAAAAGGTGGCTTGAAGTTTCCTCTGTATCTAACTTTGAAACCTACCAGAGTAACAGGCTAAAGTTGAGGTTTAAGGGTGCGAGCGGTAAAATGCAGTTGGCACATACCCTAAACGGAAGTGCTCTGGCTTTGCCGCGTATAGTTGCCTCTATTTTAGAAAATAATCAAACCGATAAAGGAATAAAAATTCCTGAAGCGTTGGTAAAATATACGGGTTTTGAATATATAGACTAGAAAAACCAAGGAACTTGTATGCCACAAAAAATAGTAAAATTACAATTAAACAAAAAAAGCTTCCAAATTAGAAGCTTTTTTTGTTTAATTGGTAGATATTGAAACATTCTACAAAATTAAGATCAGTAGTAATATAATAATAATGATCGCACCAACTGAAAGATAAACACCGCCGCCTACAGCACGTGCTTGTTTTTTCATCTCTTTCAATTCATTTTTTAGTTCCTTTTTCTCAACTTTAGTTAAGTTAGACTTATCCATAGCCTTGATCTCTTGAACACGGTTAGTGATTCTTTGAACTTGAACTTGCTGCTCAGCAGTCATTTCTTTTTTGTCTTTTTTATCGGCAGCCGAAACTGTGTTCGCGCTGATGGCTAATGTGAAAACTAGCACTAAAGAGTAAATAATTTTTTTCATAATACGTAAGGTTTTGGTGATATATTCAATAATAACAAAAAGCCTACCAAAGTATTTAGTAGGCTTTAAACAATGTTTTTAAAAATAGTGTATAGTGTTTAAGTCAAAGAAATCTATCTGATCTCGAAAATTGTATTCATTGTGTAGTTGAGCTTGATTTTTTTGAAGTCAATTTCTGCAGGTGCAGATTCTGCACCTGTGTCAGCCATATTGCTTTTCATCATTATATTAGTACGATATATTGGCTGAGGATATTGTTCATTGTTAACTTCCTGAATATCGATAACACTTCCAAGCTTTTCGCCGAGCGCTTCAACCATGTAAGTAGCTTTAACTTTTGCAGCTTGCAAAGCTTTAATTTTCAAGTCCTTTTTTAAAGCCTCGATCTTTGAATAATCATAACTTTCAATATTTGTATAAGCAATGCCTTTTGAATCTACAGCACCTATAATATCGTTCCATTTATTTAAGTCTGTTACTTTCAAACGATACTGTTTGCTTGCCAAAAAATCAGGATTCTTTTTTTTCTCAGTAGCGTAGTTATAACTGGATAAGTTGTTAATAGTCAAATTTTCTTTATCAAGTCCTGCTTTCTCTACAGCATTAAACAATTGATTTTCTAAGGTGGTGATGTCCACCTTTTTCTTGCTATTGTTATCTTTCAAATATTCCTTCAGGGAAATGCTCAGATAGATTATATCAGGAGTAACCTCTATCTCAGACGAGCCACTTACACTAATTTTCTTTCTTAAATCTACCTGTTGTGCACTCGCGCATAGGCTAAATAAAGTGACGAAGGCGATGGTTAATAACTTTTTCATAATATTTAAATTTTCATCTGTGTTTGATAGATAGATGTAATTATCGTACCAATTCCACAAGCATATTCAAAGTTTTAAGAAATTATTCCTCAACTATCTCATTATTAGGGCCGATTTCTTCCTGCAGTTCTTCCTTGAAATAGACTTTTTGGAATATAAGAATAATGATCACCCCTACCGAAATAGCTGCATCCGCAATATTGAAAACTGGCCTGAAAAACACAAATTCTTCTCCTGCCCATATCGGGAACCATGTTGGAAAATGTCCTTCCATTATCGGAAAATAGAACATATCAACTACGCGGCCATGGAAGAAATCTGCATATCCGTAGATCTTACCATAAAACACAGAATCAATGATATTTCCAAGGGCGCCTGCAAATATCAGTGCTACGTTTAGTATCAGTCCTCTATGGTATTTTTTTTGAATCAGATAATGTAATCCATAACCTATGCCGGCTACTGCAAATATTCTAAACAGAGATAAAGCAAGCTTGCCAAATTCACCCCCAAATTCTAGACCAAAGGCCATTCCATTATTCTCAGTAAAATGAATGATGAACCAATTGCCAATAATTTTAAACTCTTGGCCAATATACATATTCGTCTTAATCCAGGTTTTTAAAACCTGATCAGCCAAGAGCACAAGAAAAATAATAAGCAAAGGTTTAGTATATCCTTTCATTACGACTGCTTCAGTTTAGCTTCCATACTCAAAGTAGCATGAGGAACCGCACGCAAACGTTCTTTCTGAATCAGTTTGCCAGTTTCCCTACAAATACCATAAGTTTTGTTTTCTATGCGTACCAAAGCTGCCTCTAAGTTTTCAATGAACTTTTTCTGACGTGCTGCTAGCTGGTTAAGCTGTTCTTTTTCTAAAGTAGCAGAACCGTCTTCAAGAGTTTTATAGGTTCCTGAAGTATCTTCAGTCCCATTAGAGTTTGGACTGCTCAATGAATTTGTCAGATCAAGAAATTCTTCTCTCGCCATACGTAATTTTTCCTGAATTAGCCCCTTAAACTCTTGTAATTCGCTGTCAGAATACCTTGTTTTTGTAGATTTTTCCATAATAATTATTGTTTTGTAACCGAAATCTGTAGTTCAACGTCGTCGATTACTATTGTGTTTACACTATTTATTTCATCAGCTAGCGCAATATCATCCGCCAAAATTTCGGAACAAATGTAGTTCTTATTTTTCCTTACTGCATTAGCTATTAGGTTATGGTTTTGTAACCTAACGTTAATTCTATCTGTTACTTCAAAATTCAATTCTTTACGCAGATTTTGGATCCTATTGATCAACTCACGAGATAGTCCTTCCTGCTTTAATTCCTCAGTAATGGTCACATCAAGTGCGACCGTTAAGCTTCCCATGTTGGTCACCTGCCATCCTGGGATATCTTCAGCCATAATCTCAACATCAGATAGATTGATCTCATAAGCAGTGCTTGGTATGCTATACTTACCATCAGCCTCAAACTGCGCCAACTGTTCCTGATTGAGTTTTGTAATCACTTCAGCAACCATTTTCATATCCTTGCCTACCTTAGGTCCTAGTGCTTTAAAATTAGGTTTAATCTTTTTGGTAATAAAACCTGCAGTGTCAGTGATATACTCAATTTCCTTGATGTTGGTTTCCGACAGGATCAATTCCTTAACTAGTTCCACGCGGGCTGCAAACTGATTGTCTAATACCGGAATTAAAATCTTCGCCAATGGCTGACGAACATTGATGCTCGTCTTTTTGCGTAAAGACAAGACCATCGAAGAAATATCCTGCGCAAGGTGCATACGCTCGTTTAACTCTGTATCGACCAAAGAAGCGTCTGCTTCTTTTAAGAAGGTTAAATGCACAGATTCAGCGTTATCACCGGCCTTGCCTGCAGTTAGGTTGATAAACAACCAGTCCGAGAAGAAAGGAGCGATAGGCGACATCAATTGCGAGATGCTCATTAAACAAGTATATAAGGTCTCGTATGCCGCTTTTTTGTCGGCAGTCATTTCGCCCTTCCAGAAACGGCGACGGGACAATCTAATATACCAGTTACTCAGGTGTTCATCAACAAAAGTCTGGATTGCCCTTGCAGCCTTTGTAGGCTCATATGCATTGTAGTTTTCATCTACTTCTGCAGTAAGCGTTTGCAATAAGGAAAGAATCCAACGATCTAATTCAGAACGTTCAGCAACCGTACTAAGGTTTTCTTCATCGATTTCAAACTTGTCGATATTCGCATACAGCGCAAAGAATGCATAGGTGTTGTATAACGTGCCGAAGAACTTTTTGCGCACCTCATCTAGCCCTTCCATGTTAAACTTAAGGTTGTCCCATGGAGAGGCGTTGCTAATCATGTACCAGCGAGTAGCATCAGCACTATAGGTGTCTATGGTAGAGAAAGGATCCACACCATTGCCCAATCGCTTAGACATTTTATTGCCATTTTTATCCAGCACTAAGCCGTTAGATATTACGTTTTTAAACGCCACACCGCCGTTGTTTACGTGCTTATTTATCGCTTTAATTTCTTCACTGCTTTCGCTAAGCATTACCGCTATCGCATGCAGCGTGAAGAACCAACCACGGGTTTGATCTACACCTTCCGCTATGAAATCTGCAGGATAAGCATTTTCAAACTCGGCTTTGTTCTCAAAAGGGAAGTGCCATTGTGCATAAGGCATCGCGCCACTATCAAACCACACATCAATCAAGTCCAACTCACGCACCATTTTTTCTCCTTTAGGGGAGACAAGTATCACGTCATCCACATATGGCCGGTGCATATCTTTTAACTCAAAAGAAGCTTCCATGAATCCGGCCTCCACAGACTTTACAATCTCTGCATTGAGCTCCGAAATGGACCCAATACATTTTTCTTCTAATCCGTCAGTTGTGCGCCAGATCGGTAACGGTGTGCCCCAGTAACGGGACCGGGATAGGTTCCAGTCTACCAGGTTTTCCAGCCAGTTACCAAACCTTCCGGTTCCTGTAGCTTCCGGTTTCCAGTTGATCGTTTTATTCAAAGCCATCATTTTTTCTTTAACAAAAGTGGTTTTGATAAACCAACTGTCTAGCGGATAATAAAGGATCGGCTTATCAGTTCTCCAGCAATGCGGATAACTGTGTTCGTACTTTTTAACGTCAAACGCCTTATTGTCTTCTTTCAGCTTAATGGCCAACAAGACATCAGTAGATTTGAAATCTGCCGACTGGCGCTCAGCATCGCTGTAGAATTCTTCTTTAACATAACGGCCGGCAAAGTCTGTCACTTCCACAACAAATTTTCCTTGTTTATTCACTAAAGGAAGATCATTGCCTTGCTCATCTTTGATCATTACCGCAGGAATGCCACTTTCTTTAGCAACCCGGAAATCGTCCGCTCCAAAAACAGAAGCAATGTGAACGATTCCTGTTCCATCTTCAGTGGTAACATAGTCTGCCGGGATTACACGAAATGCTTTTTTTTCTAGTTCAGCGTTGGTTACATACGGTAACAATTGCTCATAACGCAGACCAACTAATTCTTTACCCGTGAATTCTGCTTCAACCGTCCATGGGATCAGCTTATCGCCTCTTTGGTAATCTTCAAACGAAATATCTTTTGCTTCAGCTTTAAAATGCTTAAGCAATAGGTCTTTAGCTAAAACAACATTAATTAGCAAAAAAGTATATTGGTTAAAGGTCTTGACCTTGACATAAACTATCTTCTCACCAACTGCTAATGCGCCGTTTGAAGGTAAAGTCCATGGAGTAGTTGTCCAAGCGATGATGGCTGTATCTTCAGCTGATTCACTAAACAGGACTTTCGTTAAAGGATGCTGTTGATTTTTCTTTAAAAAGAACTGCGCAGTGATGGAAGTATCCTTCAGCATTTTATAAGTGCCAGGCTGATTTAATTCATGCGAGCTTAATCCTGTTCCTGCAGCAGGAGAATAAGGCTGTACCGTATATCCCTTGTAAAGTAATCCCTTGTCGTAAAATGACTTCAGGATCCACCATAAAGTTTCAATATATTCGTTTTCGTATGTAACGTAGGGGTTTTCAAGATCAACCCAGTAGCCCATCTTTTGCGTAAGGTCGTTCCAAACGTCTGTATACTTCATTACCTCCTCACGACAGGCCGTATTGTACTCTTCAACAGAGATTTTCTTTCCGATGTCTTCTTTGGTAATCCCTAATTTTTTTTCAACAGCAAGCTCAATAGGAAGACCGTGGGTGTCCCATCCTCCCTTGCGTTTTACCTGGAAGCCTTTAAGTGTCTTATACCTGCAAAAAATATCTTTAATGGCACGCGCCATTACGTGATGAATACCAGGCATTCCGTTCGCTGAAGGTGGACCTTCATAAAAAGTGAATGGGTTAGATTTTGGACGACTGGAAATGCTTTTCTCAAAGATGTTTTCCGACTTCCAAAACTCCAGTATTTCTTTCCCTATTTTAGCTAGTTCTAGTTGTTTAAATTCCCTATACATCAATTAAGTATCCTCAAAAATTAAGGATGCAAAGTTAACATTTTTGATTGAAAAATTGAACATATGAGGAATCTTTTACGGTTATCACCGCCTCGAAATCTGTTTTATTTGATCTGTTTTAAACTGCTATCGAAAAGACCAGCCAATACACTGTTCCCTGATTCGTCAACCCTTAGCCCACCATATTTAGCCTCAGCAAAATTGTGCCCCCTACCTTCTTCAAAAAAATAGGACTCAGCACCAAGATTTACATTCCTATTATACCCCTGGCCGTTGCTATAGTATTTGATCGCCAACTCATTACTTTTTAGAGGCTCGAGATTCTTTTGAAACCTTACTCGCTTTGCCCGTCCTTTTGAATCGACTTCCAGGATACAATACCCCCTTTTTAGCAATTTTACTGTGTAGTCTATTCTATTGGCAGCATAGTCTAACCTCATATAATCTCCCTGCATGATTGACCGCGGATCAAAAGGTATTAATTCCAGCAATATTAACCTGCCTTTCGATAATATTTGTTCCTTATTGAAAATTGACCAATTTATATACGCTAAAAACAGTGTCAGATTAATCAATATAATGATTCCTTTGGTTTTACTCATAATGCTTTAGCTTATTCTTTAAAAAAAACCAATACATCGTTAATAGAATTCCTGTGCCGAACATTATCCCTGACTTGATTAAAAGAGAATATTCAAGGTTGTAGTAGTATTGACCAACAAAATAGACTAACACTATAACTCCAGTTATCAGACCTGTTCGATAGCTAGTATGGAAACTCAATAAGAGTATAAAAAGTGCACCAGATATTGAAGGTGAAAAAAAGGAAAGTACAAGAATGACACTACTGATCAGGTAAATCATTACCCGATTATCTGACCCTTCGATCTGCAAATGGTGGATGATTTTCTGGAGAATAAATATAATCAGTCCTACAATTACTGCCGATGAAATATACCTGGTACCAATATCTTCCTTTAGGTCGAAGCCGAGATAGGTCAATAAAATTAGCAAAGATAAAAGGCTGCCTAGACGCCAATTTAAATGTGAATTGAACGAGAGATAGATAAACGCGGTGCCCAGGTATCCTAAAAATAAAGGGATTATATAATGGATATTATTGATGCTTATAAATGTGAATAGGCACACGTTAATTGAAACCACGCCAAATAGATTTAAGACAAAACTCTTCGAAAAGTTTAAGATTAGGCCAGCACTGATCATCAGCCCAACCGTTAGTAAATTATCGTTTTTTATAATCGAATTTAGTCCCATTCCCAATATGATGTTGCCTATCAAACAGGAGCTTATTGCTATAGTATCTAGAATAACAGATTTAGCAATTCGTTCAATTGTCAAAGAACCACCTATGGTGACTACACCCATTATGATCATAGCATAGGGGTGATCAAGGAACATCACTCCCATAAAACCTAGGAAGAAACAGGTGCCGAGAATTCCCCCAGCAAGCGATAATATTCTGATTGCCAGACTTTCTTTACTCTTCGTTTCTGGACCAATCATTTTGAAGTGTAATGAGTTTACTTGTCAGCAAGGTGATGCTGAAAATGATAAATAGTGAAACAAATAAGAAACTACTGGTTTCCTCCATACTTAACGTCTTTAAAAGCAAGGCTGAACAGATTCCAATAGTACTTAGTGCGACTATGCAAAGTAAATATAGCAAGCGGCTTTTTATTGCAAAGAATACCGCACAGCAGTAGGTGATAAGGCAAAATGATAAACCTATAAACCATTCCAGGCCTGGGCGGTTAAGCCCAACTATCAACCCAACGGTTATGAAAAATGCGGTCGTTAAAGCAAAGATTTTTAATACCCAATCTGGCACAACCGTTCCAAAAAACTGCTGACAAAGATTCAATACCAAGATAGTTGAGATACCTACAATAAAAAGGAGAATACAGGTAAAGGTTACCGACCAGTTTTCTGCCACCTGTTGGCTGTAAAGTATGATTGTAATGTTGACGAGTGTATAGAAAATAATCCAAAGCGGAGGGAACTTAGAAATTATTGCCCAAAGGGTTATAAATATAGACCAGCCGAGAAAAAAATCATAGGCGTCTGCCCCGGTCTGATAAATTTGTCCGAAGACGGAAAATAATAATCCAACTAGAATCGATACCGTGGTAAGCAAAATATTTTGAATCGTTGATTTTGACCTCAATGCGAATACGCTCCCAGTCCCAAGAATTATTAGCGTTTCAATTATGCCCAGCTTGGTAAACCTGTGCATATTAGCCCAATTATAGGCGAAGAAAAATATCGTTCCAGCTAGTAAAAATGCGACACCAATACCCAGCAATGCATAGTCGATAATTTTTGCCCATTGCGATTTATTGGCGTAACTTCCTTTGTCTGCAAAAAGTTTAATTTTTTCCATTCCAAGTCGCGTTTCTGACAATGTAATAAATACATTTCGCTTTGGTTTGATTTTTGATTATGTTAGACGATTTAAGATTTAAAACTCGCCGCCATGATAAAAGTATTGAAACTACAAAAAGCAGTTATTTCCTTCATATTAGGGATCTTAGCACTCATTGTATATATCATCATGAGCTCGAATAAAATTGAGTCCAGCTCTTATGTACTTACATTGGCCGGGTTGCTTTTTATTGCAGGTTCCTTGATGGCGATATACCCAATTCTTTTTGGAAAAAAAGACAAGAAAGGTAAAGTGGAGCTGGATCCTGAAAAACGGGTGGCAATGGAACAAGAGCCAGAAGGTGCTACTTCCTAACAGTGATTACTCGTCCTGTTACCAGTTTGAAAGTATAGATCCTGTATAATTCATCATCTTCGATTTCAATTTCTTCCACCAATCCTGTTTTGCTGAATGTGTCGGTCACCAAATGCCCTTCTCTAACGGCCTGAAGTACCTCGGACGTTGTGTCTTGATTTAATCTGATCATTTATTTATCGTTTCTTGAATTGCTCATCATTAAGTTATAGTTAATAATTCATGGAGTCAGTACCATGGCTGTGCCAACGCGGAACCAACCTCGAAAAAGTAACGACACAAAAAGGGGTTGCATTACCTATATTAATGCAACTCCTTTCCTTAACCAAAACAGCTATTATTTTTTCTCTGGTAACAGAACCAGTCGAATATAATTATCTTCATTCAGGTACTTTTGTGCGGCAATTTTGCTGGTTTCAGTTGTTACTGCATTTACTTTCTGAACATAGTTTTTGTACTGTCCCATATCTTCTCCAAATTTCAATCTTGTAGCGATATAGTTTAACCAATACCCGTTCTGACGAAGACTTAACTCATGCTGACGTTGCTCCTCAGATTTGAATTTGCTGACGTCATCTGTTGAAGCTCCACTCGCTTTTATTTTAGCCACCTCATCCAATGAAGCAGCAATCAATTTCTCAACATTCGCTGGTGCGCAGCTAAATGAAATCGTGAAATAATAATGTGCGTTCGGCACTCTTTCTACGCTTAGGCCAACATTCGGACTGTAAACGCCACTTTCTTTTTCACGCAAACGCTCTAAGATCTTTATTTCAAGAGCAGCTTTTACCGCATCCAATTGGATATTCTCGTTTTCGCTGTAGGTATAGTCTCCATGGATGTATAATTGAACCGAAGCTTTATCTTCCAGTCCTTTATACACGGTTTTGCTTACTTTTCCTTTTGGAGCTCTTAGGCCATTATCAGCATAGTTTTGCTTTTTACCTATCGAAGGAAGACTCGCGATATAAGTTTCGATTAACGGCTTAATGGTTGCCATATCGAATGCGCCAACAATTACGAACACTTGCTCACTATCGTCAGCGAAACGAGCTTTATAGAATGTATACGCTTTATCTAATGATACCTGTTCCAGGTCCGAAACCGTTGTAGGCATTCCACGCTTATGGTATGAATTTAATACTGCTTGTACCGTGTCAGAAAATACGCTTCCAGGATCTGCATTTTTATTGGCAAGAATTACCTTGGTGTCGCTGATGTTCTTATTGAAGATTTCCGCATCTTTCCTCGGATTCGTTCCATAGGCATACACCAGTTCAAAAGCTGTTTTTAGATCTTTCGGCGAAGCACTTCCGCCAAAACCTTGATAAAGCTCATCGATATAAGCACCAGCGCGGGCTGTATTACCTGCTAATAGTTTATTTAATTGTGTTGGATTAAAATCACCAACCCCACTTTGAGAAATCAAGCTCACCATTTGTGCAGATTGGAAATCAGCATCGGTGGCAAGCGATAATCCTCCTTTAGAAAATGAATTAAACAATACCTGGTCATTCTTAAAGTCAGTCTGTTTTAAAACTACTTTAATACCATTGCTCAACGTCAATTCTGTTGCACCTATAGCATCCAGCTTAGTTTCTGAAACGATTTTCCCCGCAACTGGCGCAACAGGGATCAATGGCTTATTAACCGTATTGTCAATATATGCAGATACTCCATTGCCTGCGTTTTTTGCCGCGGCGATCATCTGCGCTTCCGTTGGTAAACTGGCTTTGTCTTTCCCTGGAGCCTGAACAACAATAATTTGATTTTCTTTAGTGATCAGCTCTTTAGCAACAGCATTCACATCTGCTAAGGTTGTTGCACCAAGTACTTTCTGCGTCTCTGCATAATCGTAATCAATTGAAGGAATTGCGCTTCCGCTTAAAAAATTACTCAAGTACTCTTGAACAAATTTTGAAGATGGGGTTTTATCTTTTTCTTTAAACTGCTTCTCATTGCCTGCAAGGATGTTTTTTCTGGCGACCTCCAATTCAGATTGAAGGAACCCAAATTTACTCATGCGCTCATTCTCAGCCAATGCGGCGGTAAACGCTTTCTCCAATACAGTACCTGAATTGGCTGCTACTACAGTTTGAAATGCACTAACTCCCGACACTAAGCCGCCTTGATAAGGTCCGTAGCTGCTTTGTGCAAATAAGAACGGTGCATTTCCTTTTTGCAAAATCTCCTGAAATCTAGTACCCAACATGCTGTTGATCATGCTGTGAATCAAGTCTCTTTTATAGTCCGTAGTTGTCTTAACCGCTCCATCTTTATGCTTGTACATCATCATGGCTACGTTGTAAGGCTGCTCAGGATCGGTAATAATTTTAATCAAAGGTTCTTTGTTCTCAGGAAGGCTATAGCTCGCTCTCGTCCTTGGATTAGATGGATTAGCAAGGTCTGCAAAGTTGGCTTTTATCAATTGTTCTACTTCATTAACATCAAAATCTCCAACAGCGATGATCGCCTGAAGATTAGGACGATACCAATCTTTGTAAAAACTTTTGATCTTATCGTGGGTAAAAGTATTTAGAATATCAATCTTCCCAATTGGAAGACGTTTTTCGTATTTTGAGCCTTTTAAAAGTAAAGGCAGCAATTGCTTGCTCATACGTTCACTTGCGTTTTTTCCGCGTTGACGGTCTTCTTCAATGATCACACCGCGTTCCTTATCAATCTCTTCACCTTCCATCAATACCTTTCCAGCCCAGTTCGCAAGAATCTTGAAGCCAGACTTGAATACCGCTGCACTGTCGGTCGGAATTGGAAGTTGATAAACGGTTTGCTCAAAACCGGTATAAGCATTCAAATCTGCCCCAAAACGTACACCTGCTTTTTGCAGGTAATTTATCATCTCATTTTTCGGGAAGTCTTTCGTTCCATTAAATGCCATGTGCTCAGTAAAGTGAGCAAGGCCTTGTTGGTTATCCTCTTCCATCAAAGAGCCAATTTTATTAGCTAAATACAACTCAGCCCTTTTGTTAGGCTCGGTATTTTTTCTGATGTAGTAGGTTAATCCGTTGGCAAGTTTACCAATTTTGACATTTGGATCGTTCGGGATTAGAGATCCGTATGGTTTTGCAACCGTTGTTAGGGGCTTCTTGGCCGCAACTGTTTTCTTTTGTGCTAAAACAGGATTGCTCAACACTAAACCTATTAAAAGTCCTGTTGCAAGAACGTGTATTGTTTTTTTCATTGAATGATAAGTTAATTGGGATAAAAATAAACTTTTATCCCAATAACTTAAATAATTAGATTGTTTTTGGTGTGTAAACTTTGATAACACCGTCTCCCTCACTGCTCACTAGAAGTAAACTCTTTTTAGTCGGACTATCTTTAGCCGGAATAAACAGTACACCTTCCGGTGCGTCACCGCATTTTAATAGTTGAAGGAACACCGGTTTTGAAGGTATGGTCACATCATAAACGGCTACAGCGTCTGCTCTCTCCATTCCTATAAATGCTATTTTTTTTGTGCCTACTGTCCCAATGGTAACGCCTTCAGGCTCCACGCTTTTATCGTCGCTTCTTCCGTCATCATAAACGCCCGCCACATTGCATTTCAAATCTAGCTCGTTTTTAGAGTCAAATACTTGAGTACCTGTATTTCCGTTCCAAACGCTAAAAGAGCGGGAACCTAAAGAATACAACTCGTCAAGGTCTCCGTCACCATCCTTGTCCCCAAGGGTAGTTGTAATGTTTAACCTGCCAAGGTTTGCATCTAACTTCAACGTTGCCGCATCAGGGAAAGCCGTCGGATCTAGCTTCACATCTTTGCTTTTGACACGAAGTATTTCAGCGAATCCATCATATTCTCTGGCATCACCTTCATTTGCTGTGAAAAGAAATGGGTTTCCATTGTCTTCCAACAACGCAATTGCGTCCGGTAAATACATACCCTTTACATTCCATTTCGCAGGTTTGAATCCTCCATCAAGGTCGCTCGGGTCAATTTCATTCCCGGCTACGCTGTAATCTTTAAAGCCAAGTGGGAAAATATTGCTAATAGTTTTTGTAGCGATATTGATCTTTGCGATCCCATTGTTTTCCTGTAATGTAACCCATGCCGTTTTTGAATCTGCGGAGATGGTGATGTATTCCGGTTCGATATCTTTAACAAATGAGGCGTCTTTTCCATAAATTCTAAAACCTTTCGCTTTCAAGTCTGCTGCCTGACTGGCCATTGAAGAGAAATCAATCGTTGTTACCGCATAGTTTTCGGCAACTGAAATGATCGAAACTGTTCCCGGAGGATCGTTCGTATAGGCTGCGTTAGGCTCTCCTTCGTTGGCAGACATGACGTATTTGCCATCGGGAGAAAAGATAACCATATCAGGCAGAGCACCTACTATCACTTCCGCGATTTTGCTGTAATCGCTGGTTTTGAAAACGACCACCTTACCATTGGCCTGTTTGTCTGTAGACTGTACAGCAACAGCAAGTCTACCATCATAAACAGCAACGCTATTTACAGCACCGCCAAAAGGAAGCATTGCGATGGAGCCAATAGATTTCATTGCTGAAGGATTGCTAAAATCAATTACTTCAATCTGATTTACTTGATTTGTAAGACCTTCATTTTCATTTCTAACTACAAAAAGTTTTTTTGTAATCGGGTCAAAGGCTGTGATCTCTGCAGCACCTGTTTCGCCTACATCAAATGAA
>JACMPF010000131.1 GCA_014377665.1 Pedobacter sp.
AAATGGGAAAACGAGATTGAACTTGAATCTAAGTTTAGCTCTTGATGTTAAAGAGATTGAAGAGCTTGTATTAGCAAATGAGGATGTTCAGAAATACCTTGACGGTAAGACTCCTAAAAAAGTGATTATAGTAAAAGGCAGAATTGTAAATATAGTGGTATAATTAAGGGATATGGCCAGGAATGTTCATGTTGTTTTTGGCATTCCTTCTAAATGTAGCCTGGAACAAAGTTTTTCTATATTGGAACAGCTTTTTGTTGGGGTGATTAGCTTAAAATGAGATTTTTGCTTACCTGGCTTCTTTCCCTTCCGGATATACTTCTCTTGCTTTTATGACCGCAGAGTTTCTGAACTAGGAATACAAAGATCAATCTGTCTGGTTTAGTGATGTGTTTGCAGGGGCAGGTTTCGGGATGCTCTCAACAAAAGTTTCTTATTGGGTTTATCCCTCTTTAAAGCGAAAGTTTTTCAAGAATAAGCCGGTGAGCATGCAGTTTTCTCCCAGCTATCAGAACGGCAATGCCGGCTTTAATTTCAATTATCATTTTTGATTTCTAAAGATCGTTTTCTGGCGACCGCCAAAAAGCGTTTGTTCACCGATATATTACGTGATATAGTCAGCAGTCTGTTTAAAAATCATGTAACATAATTGACCTTGCGTAGACTAATTTATCAAAACAAACGAAATGAAACGATTTTTACTTTTACTTGCAGGATGGGGAGTGGTGATGGCAGCGCATGCACAATATCCCGGAGCTCCGGGGGCAGCCTCAAAGCCAAAAGTTACCGGCCGGATCTCGGCATTAATACTTGATTCCTTAACAAAAAAACCAATAGATTATGCCAGTGTTGCATTGACGAAAGCCGGAACAAATAAATCTGTAAACGGTGGAGTAAGTGATGAGAAAGGTAAAGTGGTATTGCAAAATATCGCACCTGATACTTATACGCTATCGGTAGGCTTTCTTGGATATAAAACTAAGTTGGTAAGCGTTAAAACAAGCCCTGAGAAGCCAGATGCAAACCTTGGAACTGTTTATATCAGTCCAACTGAAAGTAATCTAAAAGAGGTAGCGATTGTTGGTCAGAAGGCCATGATAGAAAACAAAGTGGATAAATTGGTCTACAACGCAGAGAATGACATCACTAATGCGGGCGGAGATGCATCGGACGTGATGCGCAAAGTGCCGATGCTTTCTGTCGATATGAACGGAAACATTCAGCTTAGAGGGAGCTCAGTCAGGGTATTGATCAATGGAAAGCCTTCTGGAACTATGGCAAACAGCGTAGCCGATGCTTTAAAAATGATTCCTGCTGAGCAGATAAAAAGCGTTGAAGTCATTACCAGTCCTTCTGCTAAGTATGATGCGGAGGGTTCTGGTGGGATCATCAATATCATCACGAAGAAAAGTAATGCCGAGGGAACAAGTGGAAGCGTGAATGCCTCTGCAGGCACGCGATCCAATACTGGAGCTTTCAATCTAAATGTGAAGTCTGGCCGGTTAGCGCTGACTACAAATCTAGGCGTAAACCATGCTTATCCGCAAAGATCGAGCGTGGAGACTTTTAATAGCTCTACTATAAACGGAGTGATAAATACGGTTTCTCAAAGTGGATTCTCTAAATGGTCAAGAGTTGGGTATAATGGTAGTGCCGGTTTGGACTATGACTTGAACGGTTATAATAATTTCTCTACCAATGTAAAGTTCAATAGTTTTTCTAACGGTGGTCCGGGTAGTTCTGATATCCTTGTTAACCAAGTGCTGTCCCGGAACATCAGGGATATGGATATGGGCTTCAATAACGTAGATTGGACCGCTGATTACAGGAAAACTTCTAAAAGAGAAGGTGAAGAATTTAGTGTTTCCGGTCAATTGACCTCAGGAAGAAACACTAGCGATTTCTCTAATGAATTTATTAGTGCTAATCTGCCTTCACAATTTATTACCAATAGCAATACCGGAAAAAATAACGAGTATACTTTGCAGAGTGACTATGTATATCCGTTTAGCAAAACCACAGTATTCGAAACTGGCGTTAAAGGTATCGCAAGGAAGATAACGAGTGATTATGATGTTGCTGCACAGGACTTTGATTATGGTCAGGATGTGGCTTCTGCCTATGGTGTTATTGGATTTAAGCTAACAAAAAAGATCACAGCCAAGGCAGGGTTACGTGCAGAATATACGAACATTAGTGGGGTAGCGGGTAATGTGCTGAATTTTGACAATGATTATTTTAACTTATTTCCAAGTGTGATCCTCTCACAAACGTTGAAAGGAATGAGCACGATTAAGCTGAGTTACAACAAAAGGGTACAGCGTCCTAGTTTGTTTTACCTGAATCCTTTTAGAAATGAAAGCGACATTTACAATCCAATTGAAGGTAATCCACAGTTGGGTCCGGAGCTGACCAATAACATTGAATTAGGATATTCTACCTTTATAAAAGGAGCTGTGATCAGTGCATCCGTTTTCTATAAAAACACACAGAATGTGATCGAAAGTGCTATTCGCCCAATTGTAGAGAATGGAGTAAATAAGAACTTAACAACCTATCTAAATGTGGGTACGAGCAAATCTTATGGTGTGAATGTTTTTGGATCTTATAACCCAATGCCTAAATGGACCCTGATGAGTAATTTTGGATTAAACACTTACGAGGTAAACAATGACGCGCTCAATATTAATACAGGAACGTTGGTTAATTACAATGTGTATGCACGTTCTTCTTACGGTTTCAATGGAGGTTGGAGCACGGAGCTTTGGGGCGTGATCAACTCACCGAAACGTACCTTCCAAGGTAAAACCGACATTTTGTACTTCTATGGAGCTGCGGTTAAGAAAGATCTGATGGGTAAAAAAGCAACCATTGGTTTGAATGTTTTAAACCCATTCAATAGAGATCTGAATATCAAGACTGTAAATAACACCACTAACTCTATTCAAAGTACAGACATTCACTATCCTTTACGTTCTTTCGGATTAAGCTTTAGCTACAACTTTGGTAAGTTGAAGTTTGTACAGAAAAAATCGGTTAAGAATGACGACTTAAAGAAAGAAGAGCAGCAAGGTGGAGGAATGGGCGGAGTGCAGTAACTAGTTCTTTTTGACCGTTTTCAGGATCATTAAATTTAGCGGGTTAATCACATACCCGCTAATATTATTTTGAGTCATTATGACCGACTGGTCATAAAATATAGGAACCATGTTTCCGTTCTCCATTACCATGTTATCCATCTTCTGATAGAGTTTAAAACGGTCCTGATCATCGCTCACATAGTAGCTTTGCTCGAATAATTTGTCGAACTCTTTGTTGTAATAGGCTGTATAATTTGGTCCATTAGGAACCTTGTTTTTAGAATAAAAAACTGCTAAATAGTTTTCTGCATCAGGATAGTCTGCTATCCAGGAACCCCTGAAAAAGTTAACCTCATTCTTAGACATCAGGTCTCTGAGGCTGGCACTAGGACTGGCGTCGACTTTTACTTTGATGCCGATAGCATTAAGTTCACCCTGTATGAATTCAATAAGATCTTTATAGGTTGTTGAAGTGTTTAAAGTTACCTCAGGCATACCTTTGCCATCTGGAAATCCAGCTTCGGCAAGTAGTTTTGAAGCTCTTTCTGGGTTATATTTATACCCCTTGACAGCTGTGCTATCAAAGCCGGGCATTCCTTCAGGAACAAAGCCGGATGTTGCCGGGATGCCCACGCCATTACGTAAGTATTTAATGAGCTTTGGCTTGTCTATGGCATAATTGATCGCTTGTCGTACTTTCTTGTATCTCAGTGGTGATGATTTTACCATTGAAAGATTGGTATCAACCAGGATTCCCACATATTCAGTACATAGATATGGTCCTTTTGTAAGGTGAAATTTACCTTTGTATTTGCTGGTCATTTTACCACTTTTTGTAAGGATATCATCGCGGTAACTTCCGTCTACCTTATCAAAAAAGTCTAATTCTTTTTTAATGAAGTTCATGAAAGCACTTTGCTTATCACTAATGAAACTTGCTTTGACGGCATCAAGGTAGGGGAGTTGTTTGTCGCCCTCTTTTTCCCAGTAGTGCTCATTCTTAAGTAACACCAATATCTCATCCTCTTTCCAGTATTTGAACTTGAATGGCCCGGTGCCTACAGGATGACTGCGGAAATCCTTACCATAATGGTCCACGATTTCTTTGGGCACTACGGAGCAATACTGGATTGCAAGAATTTTCATAAAAGCAGGAGAAGGCTTGATTAGTTGAACCTGGAAGGTGCTGTCGTCTAAAGCTTTGAAACTGCTTGCGTCTTTAACTTTATCACTAAAGATCCATCCACCGGAAGAACCAACTTTAGGATCTATTAGCCTGTAAAAGCTGTAAGCGAAATCTGATGCAATAACTTTACGGCCTATACCACCGGGAAATAATGGATGGTCATGAAAATAAACGTCGTTTCTCAGATTGAAGGTATAAGTTAGTCCGTCTTGGCTGATTTGCCAGGTTTTTGCAATGCAGGAAACTGTATTTAGCGCACTATCGATTTGAACGAGACCATTAAAGATCTGATTGACCATCCACATTGCGTTTTGGTTACGCGAGAAAGCAGGATCCAGTGAAGTTAAGCCCTGGTCGAGGTTCATATTAAAAACCTTTTTGTCGGAATGCTTGGGAGTTGTTCCGCAGCAAAGCATCAATGTTACCAGAATGCAACAAAAAATATTGGTGATAATACAACGCATCGGCTCAGGAATACTATTTTTGCACAAATTAGGAAGAAAGTTGGATAAACAAATCATATGTCTTTTTTAAATACGCTGATCGATTCAGTAAGGGATGAGGATTTGCGCGAGCGACTTCATGAGCGTGTAGATATCATACAGCATAAGATTAAATTTATGGACAAGGTTTTCGTAGTTATTTTGGATACGAATAATCAGGTTTATCATAATCTTGAAGCGTTACTTGAAGAGGCGGGCGGATCATTGCAGGATGATGCCCTCAATGCAAGGGTAGTGATTTATGCCGAACAGGGATATCCTATGCTTCAGCTGATGGGTATTGTGCCTCAATTATTGAAAGAGGAATGGCCTGCTGTAGAATTTAGCCGCGTTTATTTGTGGGACGACAATGCTGCTGTATCAAATACGGCAGAACAGGCGGTAGTCGCATTGGAAGATCTTGCCGAAATGTTATATCCGGGATACTTTGTTTTTGGGAATGAGGGGCAGACTTGGATCAGTTTTAAAACAAAATAAACTTATTCATTTGTTCGTTGCTGAATTTTAGGGTGTCCTCTATAAAGAAATTTCCTTCTTCATTGAGTTCGGATTTAATGTATGGAATGTGTAACCGTAAAGGCAATACATTTAGATGCAAATAACTACATACCCCTCCGAAGTGATCGATTCCGCGAATGTTCCCATATTTTCCTGAAGACACGCCAACTAAGGCTGCTTTTTTATCGTAAAAGCTTTCCTGGAAGTCACAGGCATCAATGAATGTTTTGAGCACCCCTGGAAAACTACCGTTGTATTCGGGGATTATAAATAAAAACTTGGAAGTATTAGTGATCTGATCCTGAATGGTTTGAAACTGCTCACTTCTTCCGCCATAAAGGTCTGTGCTGATCAATGTATCGGGTAGGTCGGCCAATGTAAAAAGATTGGTTTCCAAGCCTTTTGTTGCCAGCGTCTTCTGATAATATTTAGCGACTTTTAAGGTGTTACTTCCCTGTCTGTTAGTGCCCGAAACTATGGTTACCATGTCTGAATTGTTAATAAGATGTGTAAAACACGTAGGGCCGAAGTATCAAAATTGCCATTTACTTTGTATCTTAGCTGATCGTGTAAAAATGCTTTAAACATCGCAAAAATAGCATTTTTTACGCATTTACACCGAGCAAAAACAAGTCTTAACACAACAATTTAACTTAGTATAGAATAGATGAGTAAAATTATTGCATTGGCAAATCAGAAAGGTGGTGTTGGTAAAACGACTTCATCCATCAATCTGGCCGCAAGTTTAGCAGTACTGGAATATAAAACCTTATTAGTTGATGCTGATCCTCAGGCAAATTCTACCTCTGGTATCGGATTTGATCCAAGAAATATTAAGAATAGCATTTACGAATGTATAATCAATGATGTCGAGCCATCCGAAGCAATCCAGAAAACCGAGACTCCAAATCTTGATTTGTTACCTGCTCATATTGATTTGGTAGGTGCAGAGATTGAGATGATCAATCTAAATAACAGGGAATATAAAATGAAGGCTGTTTTGGAGAAGGTAAAAGATCAGTATGATTTTATTATCATCGATTGTTCTCCTTCATTAGGTTTGATTACCATCAACGCGCTAACTGCTGCTGATTCGGTAATCATACCAGTTCAATGTGAGTATTTTGCATTGGAAGGTCTGGGTAAGTTATTGAACACAATTAAAATTGTGCAGAACCGTTTAAATCCTGAATTAGAGATTGAAGGAATTCTGTTGACAATGTATGACGTACGTTTGCGTCTTTCAAATCAGGTTGTTGAGGAAGTAAAGACACATTTCCAGGATCTTGTTTTTGAAACCATTATTCAGCGTAACACGCGTTTAAGCGAGGCACCTAGTTATGGTGTTTCTGTAATTATGCATGATGCGAATTGTAAGGGTGCGATAAACTATCTAAATCTTGCGAGAGAGGTTGTTCGCAAGAATGGGATGGTTAAAGAATTGGAAAGCGAAACTACAGCTATTATTTAAATAAGTATTGATGACATCTTTTCAGCGAAAAACGGGTTTAGGTAAGGGATTAAGTGCGCTATTGGACGATTCCGATGCCGTTAATCCGCCAAAGAATAATAGCATTAATCCGGTAAGCGAGAGTAGACAAGAAGGCCGAAGCGGCAATACTATTGGTAATGTGAACATCAGTGATGTAGCAACCAATCCTTTCCAGCCACGTACCGATTTTGATCAGGTAGCGATGAACGAGCTTGCTGAATCTATCAAAGTCCAGGGTCTAATTCAACCCATTACAGTAAGAAAAAAAGACAACGGAGGTTATCAGTTGATCTCGGGTGAACGAAGGTTAAGGGCATCGAAGCTTGCCGGTCTTACAGAAATACCAGCATATATCCGTCTTGCGAATGACCAGCAGATGCTAGAAATGGCTCTGATCGAAAATATTCAACGTGAAAACCTGAATGCGATTGAGGTGGCTTTGAGTTTTCAGAGGATGATGGAAGAGTGTAGTCTTAAACAAGAACAGCTAGGAGAGCGTGTTGGGAAAAACCGGTCTACCGTAACCAATTATTTACGATTGTTAAAGCTGCCTCCGGAGATACAGGTCTCGATAAGAGATGGAAAGATCTCAATGGGACACGCAAGGGCGTTGATCAGTGTGGAGAGTACCGAACAGCAATTGTTTATTCATCATGAAATTATTGACAAAGGCCTATCGGTTCGTAAAGTGGAAGAATTGGTTAGAAACGTAGGGATTGTTCCAGATGCAAAACCTGCGAAGAAGTCCGCGCCCATCTCTTTTGAGTATCAGAAACTCCAGAGGGAGCTCACCTCAAAATTCTCTACCAGAGTGAGGCTTAAAGTATCAGAAAATGGGAAAGGGGCGATCGAAATCCCTTTTGGATCTGAAGACGACTTGAGTAGAATTTTAGAATTATTAGACTGGTGATGAGTAAGTTGATCCTTATTTTTTTGCTGTTTGCCGCATGCATTGCCGACGCGCAGGTAATACCTGTTCCTGCAACAGTTCCATCGCAACGCCCTAAGCTAGATACACTGCAATCTGCCAGAACGGATACGCTTAAGCCTAAGTACATCAATATGGGAAAAATTCAAGGTAGGAGGGCGGCATTAAGCTCGGCAATTTTTCCTGGACTTGGTCAGATTAGAAATGGTATAACTTTTTACCGTTTACTAAAGATAGGGGGAATTTACACTGGCGCCACTTTGCTAACGCTTTCCTATATCGACAATAGTAAGAAGTACAAAGATTTTTTAAAGGAACTGGAGGATAGGGCAAAAAATGGAGGAAAACCTGATCCAAACAGTCTTTATGCCGCATATCCCGATCCAGGGCTTATAGCCGCAAAAGACAATGCGAGACGTAACAAAGAGGTGGTGATATTTTCTATGGCAGGCTTATATTTATTAAATATCATTGAGGCCTATATTGATGCCCGTTTAAAGTATTTTGATGTGGGTGAGGTTACTTTCAAAGTAGGCCCGAGCCTGTTAAATACAGGAACTATGTATGGCTTTAGTCCGGTGTCCGCAGGATTAAAAATTACCATTGCTTTATAATATCTTTGACTTTTAAATGAACTTATTTTCTGGAGCTTTTTTGTAGCTTCAGCACAATTAATAGATAACAATAATGAAAATAGCTTTACTCGGTTATGGTAAAATGGGTCAGATCATTGAACGTTTTGCCCTAGATAGAGGTCACGAAATCGTGTTGAAGATCACGGTAGAAAACAAGGAAGATTTAACCGAATCCAATTTACGCAAAGCAGATGTAGCTATCGATTTTAGTGCTCCCGATGCGGCTTTAGATAATATTTATGCCTGTTTTACTGCTAACCTGCCAGTTGTTGTTGGGACTACGGGTTGGTACGGCGAACTCCAAGAAGTAAAGAACGAATGCCTTAATAGTAACAATACCCTACTTTATGGGTCTAATTTCAGTATTGGGGTAAATATCTTCTTTCAAATGAATAAAGTTCTTGCAAAGCTGATGAACAACTTTCCTGCCTATGAAGTTCAGGTAGAAGAGATTCACCACACGCAGAAGCTTGATTCACCAAGCGGAACAGCCATGACGATAGCGGAGGGTATCATTGATAACCTTGATCGAAAAACGGAATGGGTTAATGAGCTGGTTGGAACTCCGTTGGAAGAGGTTTTAAAAAAAGAAGAGTTATTAATCGAATCGCATAGAATTGAGAATGTTCCCGGTACGCATACGGTAGTCTATAGCTCTGAGGTTGATGAGATTGAGTTTAAACACACTGCACATAGTCGCTCTGGGTTCGCATTAGGCGCAATTGTAGCGGCCGAGTGGTTGGAACACCGACAAGGTTTTTACAATATTACTGATATATTTAATTTTAAATAAGCATACAATATGAGTTGGAAGTTCTGGCAAAAGAATAACGATGGCAAGCCAAAGAAGAAAAAAACCAAAAGCAGGGAATGGGTTGACGCCATTGTTTTCGCTGTAATTGCAGCAACTATTATTCGTGTATTTTTCATCGAAGCCTATACAATTCCAACAGGATCAATGGAGCGGTCTCTTTTAATTGGAGATTTCCTGTTTGTGAGTAAGGTTAATTATGGTGCGCGTATCCCTATGACTCCCATTGCCTTTCCCTTTGCTCATCATACCATGCCCTACACCACCAGTACAAAGGCTTATTGGGATGGTGTTCAGTGGAAATACCATAGATTACCAGGATTACAGGATATCAAAAGAAATGACGTTGTTGTATTCAACTATCCACAAGGGGATACCGTAGCAGTTGAAGCGCAGAACAGGGATTACTACCAATTGGTGAGAAATACCAGTTGGAAGGAAATCAACTCGTCATACACCATTATTTACAGACCTGTTGACAAAAGAGAGAATTATATTAAGAGATGCATAGGTATTTCTGGGGATATCATTTCTATGAAAGATGGTTTGGTATCTGTAAATGGAAAGCCCGAAAAGTTGAAATATACAGGTCAGTTTTCTTACGCGGTTACTTTTAAAAGTGCGGAAGTTAACTTTGGGGTATTTGAGGAGATGGGATTCAAACTTAGCGGTGATTATCCTGATATTACTCCACTGGCTGAAGGTTCCTACAAATTTAATGGAACTGAGCCGATGATGAATGAAGTGAAGAAGCTTGATTTTGTATCTTCAGTTAAAGAACTATCTTCAGCAGCAGGAGATCGTGAGTCAGATATCTTTCCATTTGATCCAAAAAGAAATTGGAACGTTGATAACTTTGGTCCTGTTCAGATCCCGAAAAAGGGCTGGACCGTTCAATTAGACAGCAACACTATGCCATTGTATGAAAGGTGCATTAGGATTTACGAGGGTAATAAGCTAGAAAAGGCGGGCGCAGGATGGTTAGTCAATGGTCAGCCAGCCACTAGTTATACCTTTAAAATGGATTATTACTGGATGATGGGCGATAATCGACACAATTCATTGGATTCAAGATACTGGGGGTTTGTACCTGAAGATCATATTGTAGGTAAAGCATTGTTTATCTGGATGAGCTATGATACAGATGGAACATTGTTCGGGAAGATTCGTTGGAACAGGCTACTAAGAGGAATAAATTAAACCTATAGGCTTGCAACACCTAATTTAGCCGCAAGTTCATTCAAATCGTTTACAACGGCATCTATTAGCGGGATGCCGTTTTTTTTACGCTCGTTTTCAAAGGCATACTCAGGTTCTCCTGGAATGATTACCCTCTTGCCTGGATCAATTGTTTTAGCACTTTTAAAGCGTTCTATCCAATTGTCAAGGTGATCTTTAAAATCTTGCGCCGGCCTAAAGCCATCTACACGCATTGCGCCAAAAAAATGTCCGATTCCTTGACCTACTGGATTTGCAGAAGGCTCTAGAAAGGCGACGAATGGAGGTACCCAAGGACCGTAATTTGCGCCGGATAGGACTGCTGATAAAATGTCGACGGTTGCGCTAAGTCCGTAGCCTTTGTGACTCCCATGGTCTTTATCGCTTCCCAATGGGAGCAGAGATCCTCCGGCTTTAAGCTCGTTTGGGTCTGTTGTGTTGGCGCCGTCTTTGTCTTGTGCCCAGCCTTCGGGTATTGGAAGTTTCGCACGCTGTGCAATTTCCAACTTACCATTTGCAGCGGCAGCAGTTGCCATGTCTACAATTACTGGTGGATACTTTCCGGCAGGGAAACCATAACACATCGGATTTGTTCCAAGTAGGCGTTCGTTGGCGTAGGTTGGGGCGACTAATGGGCTTGCATTTGTCATGCTGATTCCAATCATATCCTGCTGTACAGCCAATAGCGAATGATAGCCAGCTATTCCAAAATGGTTGGAGTTTTTGACAGACACCCAGCCACTTCCGTAAACCTTTGCTTTCTCAATGGCTACTTTCATCGCAAATGGAGCAACGACCAAGCCGAGACCGGCATCTCCATCAACGGTAGCAGTTGTTGGCGTTTCATGGACTATTCGTATGTTGGGTGTTGCATTGATTCTCTCTTTTTCCCATAAGCGGACGTATCCGCTCAAACGCGCAACTCCATGAGAGTCGATACCTCTCAAATCAGATTTCAACAAAACATCTGCCGCAAGTTGTGCGTCAGCAAGAGGGCAGCCAATTTTTAAAAATACTGCTTCGGTGAACGTACGTAACTGTTGCTCGGGAAAGGTAATAAAGATCATTGGCTACGCAAATAGGATAGTAAATTGATGGTCTAAAGGCTTAAAGCTATTAACCAGAGACGCGATAAATTCATCGCCATACAGCACATACATTGGTGCGATGTTCATGCTCCGTTCCTGCAAACTACCAGAGGGAAATAGCTTAGCTTTTAAGCTTTCAATCTGGGCGAGGGAAGTTGTGTGCTTTTTTTTCTCCGCCCGAAGCATCTTCTTTTCTAAATTGTTGATGAGCCTTAGCGCTCTTGTCTTGGCAGCATCGGCAGATTGAGAAAGTGTTTTATCAATTTTATAGGCGTTTAGCTTTATCTGGTCGAATAAAGCATTGAGGCTTCTTTCTTCATCTTTTAATGTCAATTGGATATCGACGTGAGATTTGATCCATTCATTTTTGAGCTGCAAAGTATCATTAAATAGATCCTTGTAGGAAATTCCCAAAATATGCATACGCTCTTCCGTTCTTTTATCTATGAACTGCGCGGAGTTTCTTAAGATCAATACCGGAAAATCAACCTTATAGTGAGTAAAATTAGCTTTGAGTTGTAGCCAATAGGTAATTTCGGCGCCACCACCTATGTAAGCAAGATTAGGCAATATTACCTCCTGGTAAAGAGGACGCATCACAACGTTTGGACTAAATCGCTCTGGATAATCGCTTATTTCTTGTCGAAGTTCTTCTAGGGAAAACCTGATGTCTGAGTGATGAACTTTATAGCTGCCTTTTTCTTCTAATATCCTTTCGCGAAGACCATCTATCATATAGAAAAAATTGATCTCCCGCGGATTAACCTGCGGTTTATAACCAAGCTCCTCAAGTTCAGCATTGCTTTCAGCTATGTATTTGGAACTTTTCTCTTCAACAATATCCTGATAAATTATTTCGGCAAATTGTTTTTTTAAAGTAGGTTCATCGGCATCTAAGCATACTAAGCCATAGTTCCCGAAAAGCGTATTTACCAACTCACGTGTTGCATCACTTAATTTATCGTGTTGCATATAGCTTTCTTCCACGATTTGTGAAAGTTTCATGCCGTTTTCGCTTATGCCTAAGAAACCTTTATAAGCATTCACTACTTCTTCAATACCTTTGAGATTAAGCCTACCGGTGGCCCCATGCGCGTCTTTATTCCAGTTCAACATTTTATCTTCCAGCTTAACATGATTGATTTCTTCAAAATCATGATCTTCAGTCGCCATCCAATAAACTGGCACGAAGTTGTAGTCCGGGAACTGTTCTTTCAGCTGTTTAGCGAGGTTGATCGCAGTGACGATCTTATAGATGAAATACAGTGGTCCTGTAAAGATGTTTAGCTGGTGGCCAGTAGTGATTGTAAACGTGCGTTCATCCGATAATAGCTCAATGTTTGCTTTAACATTATTTGAGCTCTTTATAGATTTATACTGATGGTGTAAAATAGCTACCAGGTTTTTTCTGTCACCCTTAAAATTCCGATTTGCGATTGCCGCTTCAAATCCTTTAAGATCAGGACTAAACTGATAAAATGGTTTAAGCTGATCTTGACCACTGATATAGTCGAGAATGGCAGCAGAGAAAGCGTTAGTGTCTTTATAAGAGATGTATTTTGCCTGCATTGCCACGAATTTAAATTAATATACTACAATTCTTAAGATCGGACTTTTATTTTACAATCCGTCCATACAGATCGAAATCTTCTGCGCGATCGATCTTTACGTTTACAAAGCTTCCAACAGCGGCGTATCCGTTCGTTGCGTCTATTAAAACCTCGTTGTCAACCTCGGGAGAGTCATATTCAGTTCTCCCAATAAAGAACTCTCCTTCTTTACGATCGACCAGAACCTTATAGGTGTTGCCAATCTTTTCTTGATTAATATCAAAAGAAATGCCCTGTTGGATTTCCATGATCGCATCAACACGTTCTTGTTTAACCTCGTCTGATACATCATCAACTAATATGTGTGCATGTGTTTTCTCCTCATGCGAGTAAGTGAAACAACCCAAGCGATCGAACCGAGTCTCTTTCACCCAATCCATCATTTCCATGAAATCTTCCTGAGTTTCTCCAGGGTAACCGCAAATAAGGGTTGTACGCATCGCAATCCCAGGAACTTTATCTCTGATCTGGTTAACAATATCTATAGTTTTTTGCTTGGTGATACCACGACGCATAGATTTCAACATATTATCTGTAATGTGCTGTAGTGGCATATCAAGGTATTTACAAATGTTTTCGCGCTCGTTCATAGCGTCAAGAATCTCCATTGGGAAACCTGATGGATAAGTGTATTGTAGTCTAATCCACTCAATACCGGGAACGTCCGATAGTCTGCGCAGCAGTTCATCGAGATTCCGCTTTCCGTAGATATCTAAACCATAGTAGGTAAGGTCCTGAGCAATAAGTATGAGTTCCTTTACTCCGTTTGCTGCAAGTATCTTCGCCTCGTTCACCAGCTCTTGCATATCTCGTGAAACGTGTTTTCCGCGCATCAACGGAATGGCGCAGAATGAGCAGGGACGGTTACAGCCCTCCGCAATTTTGAAGTATGCAAAATGAGTAGGAGTGGTCAGCAATCGCTCACCAATGAGTTCGTGTTTGTAATTTGCGCCCAGAGAATGTAGCAGATTATTTAAATCATTTGTACCAAAAAAGGCATCAACATTTGTTATTTCAGCTTCTAGCTCTGGTTTATATCGTTCAGAAAGACACCCTGTTACAATAACCTTTGAAATCTTACCTTGCTCTTTAAGCTCACTATATTGCAGAATGGTATCAATAGATTCCTGCTTAGCATTGTCTATAAAACCGCAGGTGTTGATCACAACGATGTCGTCTTTACTTATCTTATTTGCTTCGTGAACAACATCCATGCTATTACCACGCAATTGGCCCATCAAAACTTCAGAATCATAGGTGTTCTTGGAACAACCTAGAGTAATGACATTTATTCTGGGTTTTTTAACGGGTATTATTTTAGATATTGTTTTGGTATTCATGTTTACGTATTTGTATTTAATTGAATAAGCTGTCAACAAAGGCCTTCTTGTCGAACAATTGTAAGTCGTTCATACTTTCGCCTACGCCAATGTATTTAACTGGGATTTTGAACTGATCGGAGATCCCGATGACCACACCACCTTTAGCGGTACCGTCGAGTTTAGTAATTGCCAATGCATTTACATCGGTTGCCTCTGTAAATTGTTTACATTGTTCAAATGCATTTTGGCCTGTTGATCCATCAAGTACAAGCAATATTTCATGTGGTGCACCAGGTACAACTCTGTTCATCACATTCTTAATCTTGCCTAGTTCATTCATTAGCCCTACTTTATTATGTAAACGGCCAGCGGTATCAATGATTACAACGTCTTCACCATTTGCAACCGCAGATTGCAGGGTGTCAAAAGCCACGGATGCAGGATCTGATCCCATTGCCTGTGCTACTACGCGGACACCTACGCGTTCGCCCCAAAGTTTAATTTGCTCAACAGCGGCCGCCCTAAAGGTATCAGCTGCTCCTAATACCACTTTTAAGTTTTCTGCTTTAAGTTTGTGTGCCAGCTTACCAATGGTGGTTGTTTTACCTACTCCATTAACGCCTACTACCATAATAACGTATGGCTTGTGTTCGCTACCATATTCGAAACTTCTGAAGTCGTTACTGTTATTCTCAGCAAGAAGTAATTGAATCTCCTCCCGGAGCAAGTTGTGCAGTTCAGACGTAGAAAGGTATTTATCTTTTGCAACACGAGCTTGTATCCGATCTATAATTTTCAGCGTTGTGCCAACCCCAACGTCTGAAGTTACCAGAACCTCTTCTAAGTTATCAAGTACATCATCGTCTACTGTAGATTTACCCGCTACGGCTTTGGTAATCTTATTAAGGAAGCCGGACTTAGTTTTTTCTAATCCTTTGTCCAGCGCCTCTTGAGCTTCCGGAGCGGTTTCTTTTTTCTTGAAAAAATCGAATAATCCCATAATAATGTATAACAAAACAAAAAAAGCCCTCCCGGAATTACGGAACGGCTTTAATGTTATCAAATATTAATATTATTTTTTAGATGCGATTGCATCTGCAACGTGATCGTTATGAACAATAACTTCTTTGAAAGAATAAGCACCTTTTGGTGATTTAGTCATTGTAATAACTTTCGAATATTCTTTTCCTTTACCCGTTTTTAGGGTCGCAACTACTTTCTTTGCCATGATCTAAATAGATTTGTATTGAATTGAATCGAAAAATGTCTTACTTAATTTCTTTGTGAACCGTTACTTTTCTCATTACCGGATTGAATTTTTTCAACTCTAAACGCTCAGTAGTGTTTTTGCGGTTTTTAGTAGTGATATATCTAGACATACCAGCCATGCCACTGGTTTTATGTTCTGTACACTCTAGAATAACTTGTACTCTGTTACCTTTTTTTGCCATTTTTTTAATGTTACAGTTGATTCACATCAACTAATGTTTCTACAAATATCCTTTTTTCATGAAGCGATTAATTGCTTCTGTAATACCAATTTTATTGATGGTTTTGATAGCTGAAGTAGATACTTTCAGTGTTATCCAACGATCCTCATCAGGAATATAAAATTTCTGAAGTTGTAAGTTGGGATAAAACTTACGCTTAGTTTTAACGTTTGAGTGAGAAACATTAAAACCTGTCATTGCCATTTTTCCGGTTAAATCACAAACTCTAGACATGCCTTATTATATATTGTTAATTGTTCTTTTTCTTAATTTTTTAAGAGTGTGCAAATATCAATAAAATATTTGTAATCATCAAGAACGCAGCTGAATTATTTTCAACTAAATATTGTTCTGACTCCCCACATTTTTCTCTAAGTTTGAGTTTCACAGATTGAAACCTCACCAATTATGCAAATTACTTCCCTTGACGAATACAAAAAAAACTATCAGTTAAGTATAGACCAACCAGAAGAGTTTTGGGCTGGTATCGCAGAAAAGTTTTTATGGAAAAGGAAATGGGATAAAGTCTTGTCCTGGAATTTTTCCGAACCCAACATCAAATGGTTCGAAGGGGCTAAACTAAACATCACAGAAAATTGTTTGGATAGACACCTTGAAAAGGATGGTGATAAACCAGCAATCATTTGGGAACCAAATGATCCGCACCGTGACAGTATCACCTTAAGCTATAAAATCCTTCACGAGCAAGTATGCCGTTTTGCAAATGTCCTTAAAAAGAACAACGTTAAAAAAGGCGATCGGGTATGCATTTATATGCCTATGGTTCCCGAACTCGCTGTGGCTTTACTGGCATGCGCTAGAATAGGGGCCGTTCATTCTGTCATTTTCGGTGGCTTTTCTGCTAAATCTATCGCAGATCGCATTAATGATGCAGCATGTAAAATCGTTATTACTTCCGATGGTGCCTTCCGTGGTAATAAACAAATACCGTTGAAAGAAGTAATAGACGATGCATTGATCGGTTGCCCAACAGTAGAAAGGGTTGTCGTGCTCACCCATACCAGAACCCCAGTATCTATGCTTAAAGGAAGAGACATCTGGTGGGAGGATGAGATCAAATTGGTCGATACTGATTGTCCTGCAGAAGAAATGGATGCGGAGGATCTGTTGTTTATTCTTTACACTTCGGGATCCACGGGTAAGCCCAAGGGAGTTGTGCACACTATTGGAGGCTATATGGTTTATACAGGTTATACGTTTGCGAACGTATTTAACTATCAGCCAGAAGAAGTATACTTCTGTACTGCCGATATCGGTTGGATTACAGGCCACTCTTATATTGTGTACGGGCCATTATCACAGGGTGCTACCACTTTGATGTTTGAGGGCGTTCCCACTTATCCTGATGCGTCCCGAATGTGGCAAATAGTAGAGAAGCATAAAGTAAACATTTTATACACTGCGCCAACGGCGATCAGGTCATTAATGAGTTTTGGATTAGAACCTCTAAATGATATTGATCTGAGCTCTATAAGAGTGTTAGGCTCTGTAGGTGAGCCAATCAATGAAGAGGCCTGGAACTGGTATGACAAAAATATTGGTAAAGGAAACGCCCCGATTGTCGACACCTGGTGGCAAACTGAAACCGGAGGTATTATGATTTCACCAATCGCCTTCGTGACACCTACAAAACCTTGTTTTGCTACTTTACCTCTTCCAGGTGTACAGCCTATCCTAGTTGATGAGAATGGAAAGGAATTAATCGGCAACGGAGTAAGTGGTAATCTTTGCATTAAATTTCCATGGCCCGGTATGCTTAGAACAACCTATGGTGATCATGAGCGTTGTAAACTTACCTATTTTTCTACCTATGAAAACCTGTACTTCACAGGTGATGGATGTTCGAGAGACGAAGATGGTTATTATAGAATAACAGGTAGGGTAGATGATGTGATCAACGTTTCGGGTCATAGAATAGGAACAGCAGAGGTTGAGAATGCCATCAATATGCACTCTGGGGTAGTAGAGAGTGCGGTTGTAGGTTATCCACATGAAGTAAAGGGCCAGGGCATTTATGCATTTGTAATTTTCCCCAAAGCACATGAGGATGAAACCCTCACTCGCCAGGATATTCTTAAAACCGTTACTCGTGTCATTGGAGCTATCGCAAAACCTGATAAAATATTATTTGTGTCCGGATTGCCGAAAACAAGGTCTGGTAAAATTATGAGGCGAATCCTTAGGAAAATAGCTGAAGGTGATACAAGTAACATGGGCGATACAACATCATTGCTCGATCCGGCGGTGGTAGAAGAGATCGTTCTTAAAAGAAATACAATGGATAAGTTAGAATAAAAGGAAAATAGAATGAAGTTAAAGAGGCTCCAGGAAACCCCTGGAGCCTCTTCTATTTAAATCCTGTCATTTTAATACCCGAAGATCTGTGCTAAAGTAAGTTTGTTAACGGTTCCAAATTTTTGCATATCAGCAAGAGATACCTTTTTCTCAGAAGCAACAATGCAATAATTGTATGGCTTACCTGATACATTATTAGTATGGAAAGCTTTGATGTCTGCAAAAGTTAGGGTCTTCAATCCATTGAACTGATCAATTCTGGAGTCATGATCATAGCCTAATTTTTTGTCAGCTAAATAACTTTGAATAATTCCGTCTTTAGTGATTCTATCTGTCGAAATTGCATTTAAGGCATTGTATTTAGAAGCCTCAAATGATTTATCCGTTTGTGGTAAATCTGTTAGCAGTTCATTCATTCCATTGACAGCGTCATTCATTTTATCTGCCTGACTTCCCACGTAAGCTATCATTGCAGTCTCTTTTCCTAATTTATCTGGAGCAGAGTAAAGCGCAAAAGTAGAGTATGCCAAGGCTTTAGACTCCCGGATAGTCTGGAATACAATAGATCCCATGCCGCCACCGAAATAGCTGTTAAACAACGTAATCTTTGGAGAGGTGGAAGGGTCGTACAATCCTCCATTACGTACCCATCTGATTTCAGACTGAACCATATCGTAATCAGCAAAGTAAACCTGATTTGCAGTATTGTGAGTGTAGGTGAACACCTTCGCCGGAGCAGCAGGGGTGAATTCAGTTGGTAACTTATGTATTTTACTCAAGCCAGCCGTAAAAACAGGAAGCGTTTGCGGGCCATAATAGGTAATCGTATGTTTGTAGTTGTTGATGTTATGCAGAATATAAAGCAGCTCCTCCGAAGTGATTGCTTTAACCTCATCATTTGTGAGCACGTAATTTGTTGGATTAATCACGCCGAACTGAGCATATGACATCAATCCAGTCAGTATAGCGCTTTTGTTTAATTTCGTGTTTTCTCTTGATTTCAAAATACGACTTTTAAGCTCGCTTAAAGCTTGTTCATTTGCCTTACAGTTCGCAAATATATTTTCTACTAAAGACACTGCTTTATCAAAGTTCTCTTGTAAACCGCTAATATTGATAGTTGCAGTTTCATTGCTTACATTGAAACTATAGCTACAAGCTATGTTATAAAACTGCTTACTAATTTCTTCGGCTGTGTATTTGTCGGTTGCTAGAAAAGTTAGGTACTGCGCTGCGTAAGGTTCTAGTTTGTAGTTCCATGCACCTATATCGAAACGGTAAGATAACCGGAAAATGCTATTTTCCTTATTTTGGACTGCTATAACATCAGCAATTCCAACCTTGCCAAAATTAAGGTCTTTCTGATAGTCAAGAAACTTTGGTGCGATCTCTTTTGAGGCTGTGGCCAACAGGTTTTTTGTGAAGACTGAAGTCGCACCAGCATTGGCATTAATTGGTGTGATTAGTGGCTTATCTACTTTTAATTTATCTTTATCAACACCTTTGTGCTTATACCCAACAACATAATTGTCTTTAAAAAATGCATTGGCAAAAGTCACAACCTGCTGCTTCTTGATCTTTGCCATATCATCAGGGGTACTTAGCGATCTATTCCAGTTTACACCACGATTCAAAATAAACTCTGAAGTTGCCGCTTCAACCCTGTACCCGTTGTTATCAAAGGCCTGAAGGAGATTAAGCTTAGTATTGGCAACTGTAGCTTTGATCAGCGATTCATCGAATTTTCCGTTTTTCAGCAACTGTATCTGATCCAACAATAGCTTTTGCGCTTCCTCTAGTGTCTGACCTTGTTTCGGCTGAGCTGTGAGACTGAATACTCCATAATCTTTCATCTGCTGATAACCTGCATTCGCACGTAATACTTTCTGTTGTTTATTCAAGTTAATGTCAAGTAAACCTGCTTTACCATTGGATAAAATGCTTGAGATAAGATCCAGCAGCAAGCTTTGTTTAGTGCTTTGAGCGTAACCTCTATAGTTCATTTCTACGCTTTCTGCACTCGGACCATAAACATCAACTTTTTGAATTGTTGTTAATGGTTTCTCTGGAGCTGGGTTGTAAAGGTCAATTGGCTTAGGTTGCATAAAAGCAAAAGACTGATCAACTTTTTTAATCATTTCATCAGCATTGAAATCACCTGACAGTACCACGGCCATATTATTTGAAACATAATATTTATTGTAATACTTTCTGATCTCCACAAGGGATGGATTTTTCAGGTTTTCAATTGTTCCGATGGTTGTTTGTTGACCGTAATTGTGCGTTGGAAATAGCAACTCGAACATCTTCTCATTAAGTTTCCATCCATCATTGTCTAATCCACGATTTTTCTCCTCGTAAACCGCCTCTAGCTCTGTGTGGAAAATACGGAAGATTGGGTTACGGAAACGCTCTGCTTGTAAGGCCAGAAATTTATCTGTTGCATTGGAGGGGAAATCCTCATTGTAAACCGTTTCCTCATACCAGGTATGGGCATTTGTAGATTGTCCGCCAATGGCTTTCATCATTTTATCATACTCATTAGCAATAGAATAGTTTGATGCTAATCCTGATGTTTTATCTATCTCAGCATATATTTCTTTACGCCTTGCAGAGTCAGTAGTCTTATTATAAGTCTCATAAAGTGCGTCAATTTTATCCAAAAGTGGCTGCTCTCTCGTAAAGTCCATTGTTCCAAACTTGTCAGTTCCTTTGAATAAAAGATGTTCCAGGTAATGTGCTAAACCTGTGGCATTGCGAGGGTCTGTATTGCTACCTGCTCTTACCGCCATACGGAATTCAATATTAGGATCTTTAGTGTTTTGTGAAAGAATAACCGTCAGGCCATTCTTCAAAGTGTAAAAGCGTGATTTTGTGGGGTCGTTAGTTACATATTTGTAAGTATAACCTCTTGATGTGGCCTGCTTCCATTGATGTGAGGATTGAGCCATAACCCCCGTCCCTGTTATTAGAAGACAGGTTATGAGTATGAGTTTGTTTTTCATATAATTATAAGTTAGTGATCAAACTTAGATAAAACTGCCATACATTTTATGACTTCTAACAAAAAAATATTGAAATCTGACTATTTGTTGTCGTACTTTTACCCGGATTACCAAAATGATCAATTTTACATGAAAAAACATCAAGTAAGACCCAATATTTTAGTAGTAAATGACGACGGTATAACTGCTCCGGGAATCAAGAACTTGATTGAAGTTGTTCAGGAAATAGGAAACGTAGTGGTAGTAGCTCCCGATGGGCCACAGTCTGGAATGGGACATGCAATAACAATTGGTAAACCCTTAAGATTCGATAGAGTAGATCTTTATCCTGGTGTGGAGATGTACAAATGCTCAGGTACACCGGTCGATTGCGTGAAGCTTGCAGTAAATAAGATTTTCAAAGGGAAGAAGCCTGATCTTTGCGTTTCTGGTGTAAATCACGGATTGAACAACTCCATTAATGTGATCTATTCCGGTACTATGTCGGCCGCTGTAGAAGGTGCTATTGAAGGCATACCTTCTATTGGTTTTTCTTTAGACGACTTTAGCCAGGAAGCCGATTTTAGTCATGCTAAAAAATTCATAAAAGAAATTTCCTTGCAGGTTCTGGAACATGGTCTGCCATCCGCGACTTTGTTGAACGTAAATTTCCCCAAGGGTGCAAATCTAAAAGGAATTAAGATTTGTAGACAAGCTAATGCTAAATGGGCGGAGGAGTTCGACGAAAGAAAGGATCCTTACCAAAGACCTTATTATTGGTTAACCGGTGTATTCCAAAATAATGATAAGGGAGAGGATACTGATGTATGGGCACTAGATAACGGTTTCGTATCTGTCGTTCCTGTGCAATTCGACCTCACAGCACACCATGCTATTCCAGTGTTGAACTCATGGACTTTTAATGTTTAAAAACCTTCAAAATTCAGTGTTTATTGGATTAGGGATCGGTGTTATCGTTCCAGGTGTGTTGGTGTCTATAATCTGGTACTTCATGCATAGATATGTGTTCCTGGCTAAGGCGGATTTATTGCTCATTGGAGCAATTGCTGTAAACGCAATATTCATGCATTATTTTTTCAATCAGAATAAAGAACAGATAGGAAGAGGAATCATAAGCGCAACTTTTTTATGGGCATTTCTTTTCTTTTTTTATAAGATCAACCAATAATGAAGTATTATCTTATTGCTGGCGAAGCCTCGGGAGATCTGCATGGAGCAAACTTGATGAAGGCTTTGAAACAAGAAGATCTTGAGGCAGAGTTTCGTTTTTATGGCGGCGATAAGATGTCGAAAGAAGGTGGAACTTTGATAAAGCATTATGGGGAGATGGCCTTTATGGGTTTCACAGAAGTGTTGATGAACCTAAGCACCATTCTTCGGAATATGAAAGCTTGCAAAACTGACGTACTTAGTTACCAACCTGATGCCTTGATCCTAATCGATTTTCCTGGTTTCAACTTGAAGATTGCTGAGTTTGCTAAACAAAAAGGCATAAAAGTTTGCTATTACATCTCTCCCAAAGTGTGGGCATGGAATCAAAAGCGGGTCTTAAAGATCAAACGAGATGTTGAAAAGCTATTTTGTATTTTACCCTTCGAGGTAGACTTCTTTAAGCGCTGGGGAATGAATGTAGATTATGTGGGAAATCCACTGTTGGATGAGATCGCACAGTTTCACCCTAATCAAGCGTTCAAAAAACTAAATGGCTTAGATGATAAACCTATTGTAGCTCTTTTGCCAGGCAGCCGCAAGCAAGAAATCGAACGTCTGCTGCCTCCGATGCTAGAAATGGTTCCCCTATTCAAAGATTATACTTTTGTGATAGCAGGGGCACCAACTTTCGGTAAATCTTACTACGATAACTTTATTGGAAAAGAACCGGTTAAACTGGTTTTTGATCAAACCTACGATCTGTTAGGGGAGGCACATTGCGCAATCGTTGCTTCCGGTACTGCCACTTTAGAGACTGCTTTATTTCATGTGCCACAAGTAGTTGTTTATAAGGGGGGCAAAATTACCATAGCTATAGCCAGAATGCTGATTAAGATTAGGTTTATATCTCTGGTAAATTTAATTATGGATAGAAGGGTGGTTGCTGAACTTATTCAGGAAGAATGTAATCAACATACAATCGCTCAACATCTTAAAGCAATTTCTACAGGGCCTAATCGGGAAACAATGCTGGATGATTATAAATCATTGTCAGCCATCATGGGTAAGCCTGGAGCATCCCTTCGCACTGCGAAACTTATCGTCACTTTCCTTAAGGCCCATCCGTTTACCTAAATTTAATGCACTGACTGCGTGATTATTCGGTAAGAATTTAACTTTTTTTAACACTTCAATGAAACATTTTAGGGTGCAGACGCGTTTGCATTAGATATATATATCCCCCTATATGTTATGAAAAGTGTAAATAATTTCAATACTAAGCGCAACAAATTCTTCGCTCCTTCCATTATTAAAAGAAACTTAAACTTCGTCATCGTCACCTACGATCATTAAGATTTCCTAATCCCCTTCTAAATCTAAATCTCCAGCTTTTTAAAGCCCAGGTTCTTAGCTGCTATATATGCTGGAATCGCTATGCATTATACGTCGCTCGTGAGTTTTATAATTTTTTCTAACTGAGTAAAAAACAATCCTATTATAAATTTTAACTAATCATCCATGAGAATTAAATTACTTTTTAGTACAGTCATGCTTTTGATCTGTACGCTGAGTTTAAGGACTTACGCTGGCGCGTCCGGGGGGACCACTGGCGATGTCTTAAAACGAGGTTATCTTTTTCAGCAAGACACTACAAAAAAAGCGGTGCCAGCAACTACTCCACAGCCAGTTGCAGTCCCTCAAGACACAATTAAAGGCAAAGTAATCACTGGTATTGTCGTTGATGAAAAATCGTTGCCGTTACCAGGTGTAGGCGTAAAAACTGCATCTAACAAGACAACTGTTACTGATGGGACTGGAAAGTTCGCCATCTCAACTACTTCCCCAACGGAACGTATTACCTTTTCTTATATTGGTTACGCTTCAGTAACAAGAGCAGCAGGTGCAGGGAGGGCTCCATTAAGTATCAGGCTCGCGCCAGCAGAAGGAGAAACATTACAAGACGTTCAAATTGTTGCTGTTGGTTATGGAACTTTAGATAAAAGGGAGGTAACCTCTGCGGTTGCTCACTTGGATTCGGCCGATTTCAGACAAAGTGGTTCCAGAAACCCACTAGATCTAATACAGGGTAAGGTTGCAGGTCTTCAAATAACACGTACCGGAGGATCGAACCCGAATTCTGGAGTAGGAATACAACTTAGGGGTATCACTTCCGTAACAGGCAGTCAAAGTCCCCTTATCGTAATTGATGGTATTCCCGGAGGTAATCTTGATCTGTTACAGCAGGATGATATCCAATCTATGGATGTTCTGAAAGATGGATCAGGTGCCGCAATCTATGGTACACGGGCAAATGCAGGGGTTATTCTAATTACTACTAAGAAGGGCCGTTCTGGTCCTGCTAAATTCGACTACTCGAGCTATATAAGACATGAATCGTTATATCAGCGCCCGGATTTTATGACTGCAGAACAAATGCGGGTTAGAATTGCTTCAGGAGAACTAGACCGTAAAGATTACGGCAACACTTCAGATTTCTTTAACGATTTGGTTAATAGCAACAACATCAGTCAGAATCACAACTTAGCTATCTCTGGCGGTTCTGATAATACGAGTTATCGCGCAAGTTTAAACTATAGGAATTTGCAAGGATTTGCGAAAGAAAACAATCGAGAAGAATATGGAATCAGATTAAACCTAAATCAGAAGGGTTTCGATAATAAGTTGAATTTATCGACCAATTTAACAACTACGTTTAATAAAGCAAACCTTCTGGGGGGAGGAGGATTTGAGGATCAATTTAAGCGAAACCCAACATTGTCTAACTTTAATCCAGATGGAAGTTTCTATTTTGAAAATACAAGTACAAATCAGTTTGCCAGATTAACTCAGGAGTCAAATAGAAGACAGCAACAAACCAGCTCAATAGATACTAAAGCTGATTTCGAAATTCTTAAAGGACTAAAAGCATCATTATTTGGTGCAATTCAACGAAATAGTTATATCGACGGGGAGTACAGAGCTGTCAATGGTGAATACTCCATAGAAAATGATATTTATAAGGGTGGAGGGTATGCGCGTCGTGCCACGGTTTTAGAACAAAACTTTAACATTGAGCCAACTTTAGAATATCGTCCAACTTTGGGAGGCGACCATAGTTTAACTGCATTAGCAGGATACAGTTATCGCTATGAAGTATTCGAAGGCTTCAATGCGAGTAACCTTGGGTTTTTAAATGACCTTTTTGAAGAAAACAACCTGAACGCAGGTAATCAATTGGCTGCTGGTAAGGCCGGTTTAGGGAGTTATAAAAATGACAATACACTCATTGCATTCTTCGGAAGACTAAACTATTCTTACAAAGGAAGATATTTTGCTCAGGCAATTTATCGTCGTGAGGGATCATCAAGATTTGGTATCAATAACAAGTGGGGAGACTTTCCGGCATTCTCAGCCGGCTGGACAATCAGTGAAGAAGATTTCATGAAGGATAGTAAGGTTTTCTCAAACTTAAAACTTCGTGCAGGATATGGAATCACTGGTAACTCTGGCATTGGTAACTATGCATCACTTGTAACGCTTGGTACCGGTGGAGTTTACCTTTACCCAGATGGTCAGTACCGTGAAACTTATGGTCCAAACAGTAATCCTAACCCAGATTTAAGGTGGGAGAAAAAGAGAGAGCTGAACATTGGTCTTGATTTTGGTTTGTTTACCAATAAATTATCAGGCTCACTAGACGTATTTAGTAGGGTTACAAGAGATTTGTTAGACAACTATGAGTCTCCTCAGCCACCGTATATCAGAAGTAATATATACACAAACGTCGGTTCCATCTCTGCTAAGGGGATCGAATTAACACTTAGTTATGCCGCATTAAAAACACAGGACTTTAGCTGGAACATTGATTTTGCTGGTAGTACCACTGCTAATAAATTAGACTCCTACTCTGACGAAAACTATAAAAGAGAATATTTATCTCTGGGAGACATTGGTGGGTTCGGAGCTCTTGGAAATGCCATTCGTACTTATGAAGGAGGAAAATTAGGTGAATTCTGGGGTAAGCGTTTTGCTGGATTTACTGACGATGGAAAGTGGCTCTTTTATAATAGAGCTGGAGAAAAAGTTAGAAATGACCAAATCAATAACTCTTTCGACCGGAATACAACTGACTTAGTAGTGATTGGAAATGGAATTCCCAAGTACTATTTGTCACTGGCGAATAACTTCAGTTATAAAAAGTTTGACTTGCGCGTCTTCTTAAGAGGAAAGTTCGGGTACGATATTCTAAACACCACGGCTATTTCCTACGGAAATAAAGTCTCTGGCGACAATTTGTTAAATTCCTCATTTGACAAGTATGCACAAATCAATGATACCTACATGTATTCGGATTATTATGTAGAGAATGGTAGCCACTTAAAAATTGATGAAATTACCTTAGGGTACCGATTCGATTTGAAATCTAAGTTCGTTAGAAATCTAAGAGTGTATGCAACCGGGCAAAATCTGGCAACAATCACCAATTATACTGGTAACGATCCAGATTTTGTTAATGATACTGGTTTAGCTCCCGGGATCGACGGAAGAGGTCCGTATCCTAGTACAAGATCATTCCTGTTTGGGTTAAACATTGGTTTTTAAAGAAAAAGAATATGAAAACAATATATAAGGCATTTTTAATTGCAGGTATTGCCTGCACTGTTACCTTGTTTGATTCCTGTACTAAGCTGGATGAAAACCTTTACGATACCGCCCAGAGCGATAACTTTTACAATAATAAAAACGAAATTATCTCAGCAGTGCTGCGGCCATACACGCATGCTAACGCATGGGCAACACCATCTGGACAAGATAACTGGTGGAGACCTAGTGAGTTATCTGCAGATCAATTGGCTTGGCCTACAAAGGGACGCCATGGTGAAGATGGTGGTAAATGGAAGCGATTTCACTACCACACCTGGACCGTTGATGAAGGAGGACTTAATAATGCATGGTCACTGATGTATTGGGGTGTAGGACTTACCAACGATCCGATTAAGAAGATTGAAACCAAAGATGCTGCTTCAATTGGGCTTACGCAAGCTGAAAAGGAAGCCTATGTTGCAGAGCTGAAATTATTTCGCGCGTACCACTATTTGAAATTGATGGACTTATTTGGGGGAATTCCCATTGTAACAGAAGTTCCCGATGGTATACTCCCTACAAATCAGTTACCTGCCTCAGCTACCAGAGCTGAAGTATTTAATTTCATTGAAAAAGAGATACTCGAAAATGTAGAAAAGGCGCCCGTGCTTTCTAAAGCAATGTTAGGAAGAATGTCTAAGGCTGGCGGCTATGCCATGCTTGTTGAGCTATACCTCAATGCAGAAGTTTGGCTAGGCACAGCAAAATGGGATGAATGTATTGCTGCGGCAGATAAACTAATTAGTAATCAGGCAGGTGGACTTAATGGTGCTATGGCTTTAGACATCAACATTACGGATGCATTTAAACCAAACAACAACTTGTCAAAAGAGGCCATTTTCTCGATCGCTTATGAGTTTCAAAAAGCTAATTTTCAACCATCCTGGACTGGCGAGTTTTATCACTTCCAACAGCAGTTCATTTATGGGGGATCAAGAAACGGTAATGATGGCGTTGTAGTTGTTCCGGGAAACTATACAACGTACAAAGATGATGACTTGCGAAAATCAGAATGGTTATTACAAGGTCCAATGACAAGATTTGATAATGGTAAGCCTCTGCTTGCGTCAGGTGGTAATGAGTATGATGGTCAACAATTAGTCTTTGTAGACAACATTCGCAAGAATAAAACTGGGTCGACCGTTTCCAACATGAGTGAGGGTGAGGAAAATAGTGGTATAAGATTCAATAAATATAAATTGGGAAATCAGGTAGTTGGCTTCAATGGAGTGCAACCAGATGCTAATTATAACAATACCGATTGGCATCTATATCGTTTGACCTGGATTTACTTTGCAAAGGCTGAAGCAATAATGCGCAAAAATGGAGGCGTTGCCACAGCAGAAGCCGTCAAATTAATAAATGACTCCAAAAAACGTGCATTTACTGCAGTAGCTTGGGTTACCAATCAATATTCCGAGGCGACACTAACGCTTGATGAACTGCTTGCTGAAAGAGGAAGAGAATTTATATTCGAAGGTTTCAGAAGAGATGATCTGATCCGGTTCGGTAAATTCACTACAGGAACTTGGTGGGATCATCAGCCAAGCGCAGAGACTAGAAAACTATTCGCGATACCACAGCAGCAACGGGCTTTAAATCCGAAGCTAACTCAAAATCCAGGTTATCCTAATTAAAGGAAATCCTCATAATACTGAAAGCGCAGGTGGTTGTTACAAAACAATCACCTGTTCTTTTTTATAAGTTCTTGAAAAATTCCTATGTTTAGCTACCAAAACATTTTTTATAAACGAGAAGCCTTATAATTAGGTAAATAAGGATTTAAAGAAACACATGAAATTAAAACATTTATCATTTGGACTGTTGCTGCTCAGCAATATAGCTTTCGCTCAAAAGGCAGAACTCGTTAGCTATGTAAATACGTTACAGGGAACAAACTCTAAACACGAGCTCACGCGTGGTAACACGTATCCCACTACTGCACTACCCTTTGGAATGCATACCTGGACGCCTCAAACTGGAAAAAATGGCGATGGCTGGAAGTATCAATATTTTAAAGATAAGATCAGGGGATTTCAGCAAGCACATCAGTGTAGCTCTTGGACACGCGATTATGCGGTCTTCTCGCTAATGCCAATGACAGAATTGATGGTAGGCGAAGATCAACGTGAAGCTAAGTTTAGCCATGCCAATGAGGTAGCTAAACCGAATTACTACAAAGTTACGTTCGACAATAAAATAACCACGGAGATCTCTCCGTCGGAACGTGGTGCACATCTTCGTTTTACTTATCCTAAAGGAGAAAAAAGTTTTCTTGTGTTAGATGGCTACAACCGTACCAGCGGTGTTAAAATTTTTCCGAAAGAAAATAAGATCACAGGTTGGGTGAGTAACGGACAAGGTTTCAGAAACAACTGGAAAAGTTATTTCGTTATTCAGTTTGATCAACCGATCCAAGCCTATGGTACCTGGGATAACCGAGACAATAGTGTGTTAAAGGACTCTTTGCTGGCAGAAGGCAAGGGTAAAGGTGCTTACATCGAATTTAAAGCTGGAACGAAAGTTCAGGTTAAAACAGCTTCTTCTTATATTAGTCCAGAGCAGGCACAACTTAACTTAGATAGAGAACTTGGTTCTGATAAAACGCTGGAACAAACTAAAGCAAATGCCGCTACGGTCTGGAATAAATCCTTGGGAAGAGTAGCTGTAGAAGGCGGCTCCCAGGCCGATAAAGAAACGTTTTACTCTTGCTTTTTTAGAGCCAGTCTTTTTTCGAGGAAGTTTTACGAGATCAATAAAGATGGAAAACCCTATTACTTCAGTCCTTATGATGGTCAGGTCCATGATGGCTATATGTTTACGGATACTGGTTTCTGGGATACTTTCAGGGCGCAATTTCCATTAAATACATTGATGCATCCAGAGATGCACGGACAATATATGCAGGCAATGATCGAAGCTTATAAGCAGTGTAAATGGTTGCCATCGTGGTCATTCCCAAGTGAAGGAGGTAGTATGATCGGTAACCACGCGATCTCGTTGTTTGCAGATGCATGGGCAAAAGGCATTCGTACTTTCGACCCCAAAGAAGCATTGGACGCTTACTACCATGAAGCAATGAATAAAGGACCATGGGGGCCAGCTAACGGCCGCGATGGCGTAAAGGAATACAATGAGTTAGGCTACGTTCCATATCCAAAATACAGAGAGTCTACAGCTAAAACATTAGAGTATGCCTATGATGATTACTGTGGATACGAGCTGGCAAGAATGACCGGTAATAAAAAATATATAGATATTTTTGAAAAGCCGATGTACAACTACAAAAATGTATACGATCCCTCAACCAGATTTATGCGTGGAAAAGGTATTGATGGTACCTGGACTAAAAACTTCGACCCAATTGAATGGGGTGGCCCTTTTACTGAAGGTAATGCTTGGCACTACCATTGGTCGGTCTTCCAGGACACCAAAGGTTTAATTAACCTAATGGGGGGTAATCAAAACTTCACTGCAAAACTTGACTCCGTATTCTCAGAGCCAAATAAAGTTAAAGTCGGTACTTATGGCGGAATGATTCATGAGATGACTGAAATGGTGATGGCCGATCTTGGTCAGTACGCACATGGCAATCAGCCAATTCAGCACATGGTCTATCTCTACAACTATGCAAATCAGCCCTGGAAATCTCAGTTTCATGCCAGACAGGTGATGACTAAGCTATATGATGCAACAGAAAACGGTTATCCTGGCGATGAAGATCAGGGTCAGACTTCTTCCTGGTATGTCTTGAGTGCCCTTGGTTTTTACAGTGTTAC
>JACMPF010000132.1 GCA_014377665.1 Pedobacter sp.
CTATTAATGAGGACAATAACTTTAGATTTTATCCTAGAAAACCAAAACTATCTGATTGTGAGATTATTGCCTTGGTATTAACCGCTGAATCTTTAGGTATTGACTCAGAAAATTACTTGTTTGGCAAGCTTAAACACGATTATTCAACTGAATTTCCACGGCTAATCCATCGCTGCAATTTTAACCGGAGAAGAAAAGTAATCTTTCCCTGGTTGCAGCAGCTTAATGAACACCTGGCCAAACAAATGAATGAAGGAGAAAATGTATTTATTGTAGATTCTATTCCTGTTCCAATCTGTGAAATTGGTCCTGTTAGTTACCTTCTTTTAGGTAAAGAGAAAGAATTTGGATTTGTTAGGATAGATTTGATCAAGAACCTCTTCCGGTTTATGGCGACGTTTGGCGCCCGGATCCGATGACCATAAGGTGGTCTTCGTTTGCGCAATCACTAACCAACAAATGGGTTAAAGGAATGCTCACTGGACCGGTCACTATTTTGCAATGGTCGTTTGTAAGTAATGACTTGCCACGTTCAGAGACCTGTAACCAAATTGCTTTGGCAATCAGGGATGAAGTTGCTGATCTGGAGACTGCTGGTATCAAGATCATTCAAATAGAGGAACCTGCGATTAGAGAAGGACTTCCGCTACGTAAGCAAGACTGGCAGTCGTACCTGGAATGGGCGGTCAAAGCTTTCAGAATTTCTGCAAGTGTAGTTAGTGATGAAACACAGATTCACACCCATATGTGCTATTCGGAATTCAACTACATCATTCAAAACATTACTGATATGGATACAGATGTAATAACTATTGAATGCTCCAAGTCCCAAATGAAATAGGTCTGGGTGTTTGCGATATTCATTCTCCACGTGTTCCATCTATGGATGAGATGATTAGGTTGCTAAAAAAAGCGAAAATGGTCATCGCCGCCGATCAGCTTTGGGTTAATCCTGACTGTGGTTTAAAGACGCGCCATTGGGAGGAAACTAGAAAAGCTTTAGTTGAAATGGTTGCGGCTGCAAAAGTTCTGCGGAAATCTGTAGAAGAACCCGTAACTTTGTAAGAGAACAAGGGCAGATGTATCTGTCTGCCCTTGTTTAAGAACTACAAGCACACGAATGAGAATAAGGAAAAATGCAGTGATCACTGCGGTTGGAGGTTATGTTCCGGATACGATTTTAAGTAATCATGATCTTGAGAAGATGGTAGATACCAATAGTGAATGGATCATTTCAAGAACAGGGATCAGGGAGAGAAGGATTGTTAATGACCCAAACATCGCTACATCTGATATGGCCACTTATGCTTTGCAGAAATTGATGGAGGATGGTAATGTGAGACCTGACGAGATCGATTGTGTGATTGTATCCACTTCAACTCCTGATTATGTGATGGTATCCACAGGCAGTATGGTTTGCGAAAAAGCAGGCCTTGTGAATGCCTGGGGAATAGATACCAATGCGGCATGCAGCGGATTTCTTTATGCTTTGACTTTAGGTGCAAGCATGATCGAAAGTGGTCGTTGCAAAAAGGTGGTTGTAATTGGTGCTGATAAAAACAGTTCGATAGTCAACTATACTGATCGCAATACCTGTATTTTATTCGGTGATGGCGCTGGTGCGGTCCTTTTAGAGGAAACTGAAGAGCCTGTTGGTTTGATGGATAGCTTTTTCAGAACAGATGGTAGTGGAAAGGAAAACCTGATTGTTACTGCAGGAGGCTCAAAAAATCCCGCTTCTCAGACAACGCTTGATGAAAAGCTTCATTATGTTCGTCAGGATGGTAGGGTTGTTTTTAAAGCTGCTATCCAGGGGATGACTGACACCTGTAATGAAGTGTTGAAATCCAATGATCTGCTCAGTTCACAAATTAATTATCTAATTCCACATCAGGCCAATTTACGCATCATACAATCTGTAGGAGAATATCTAGGCTTGTCTACCGAACAAGTTAAAGTCAACATAGACCGATACGGCAATACGACTGCAGCGACCATTCCATTGTGCCTGTGGGATTTTAAAGATGACTTCAAATACGGAGATAAAATGATACTGACTGCATTTGGAGCAGGGTTTTCCTGGGGGGCAACGTACTTGAAGTGGGGCTCACTGAGGGGGCGCGATTAAACTTTAAAAGCAAGCATTCTCCGCCCAGTCTGGAACCTTTTGCCTTGAAGAAAGGCAAAAATTCCTAGGCCTGGCTAAGAAGCTAACTTTTACGTTTTCATCTGGTAAAGGCGTTCGTTTCTGGCAATGGGTTTTTGTTTATGAAGCGCATTATTTTATAATGCTTGTGCTGCGTTGAGGGAGCTGGCTAGATTAATATTACTATTAACATCATGACAATAGAAGAAAAGATAGAGGCTTCGGAGACGAGGGTTTTTAAGACAGTATTTCCAAATACTACCAATCATTATGACACCTTATTTGGTGGTACAGCAATGATGATGATGGATGAGGTTGCCTTTATTGCAGCTACCAGATTTAGCAGGCAGATCATGGTCACAGTTAGTAGCGACAGGATTGACTTTACGAAGCCTATTCCAGCAGGTACTTTTGTGGAGTTGGTTGCAAGAGTTATACATGTTGGCAATACCAGTATGAAAGTTCGCGTTGATATTTTTATAGAGCAGATGTACTCTAATGAGCGCGAGAAGGCTGTTTCTGGAGAATTTTCGTTTGTGGCTATTGATGAAAATAAAAGACCTGTAACAGTTATCAGGTAGTCAGCTCCATTTTTTACTACATTTGCTTCAATGTTATTAAGACCCATATCCATTTTGCTTTTGTTGAGTTTGCTTACCGCGAACTGTTCAAGCTTATTTGTGTATATGGGGTTTGAATTAAACAAGCAATTTATTGCTACCGAATTATGTGTCAATAAGGATAAACCTGAGATGCATTGTAATGGTAATTGCTATTTAATGAAAAAGTTAAAGCAGGCGCAGGATAAGGAACAAAAGCAAGAGCGCCAGGCTCAAAAGACGCATATTCAGGACGCCCTGATTGTAAGTCCACTAAAATTCGAGCGTTACGCTTTCGCAGAGGTAGTGCTACATATTCCTTTTTCTATGGGCATGCCTCAGTCTATCAAAGACGCTATTTTCCATCCTCCTCAAGAGGCGTAAGTTCCATGTTTAGGCATGTTTTGCCTAAAATCAGGTATTAATTCTTTATCATTTAGAACTTATTTTAATGAGAAATATAGTATTATTCCTATTTCTAATAGGAGTGGTTTTGGGCTGTGTCCAACCAAAAAAAACAAACGATTATAAGGTAGTCAGACACGAGGTGATGCAATTCCACGATGTGGTGATGGAAGATCAGGGGATAATCGTAAAGAATCAAATGAAGCTGGATACGCTTTTAAAAGACCTCAAAGGTCTAAAAGCCAAGTATTCTAATGTGGATACGCTTCAAGAGTCAACAGCGCTTAAATCCCTTATAGGAGATCTTGTTAAGGCCGATGACGATATGAACAATTGGA
>JACMPF010000133.1 GCA_014377665.1 Pedobacter sp.
AATAGTTACCAGCAATAAATATCCGGGATGGAAAGGTAATTTGCTAATCGGCGCATTGGCTTTCAGACATTTAAACCGCGTTACTCTTGAAGGTACTACCTACAAGTCTGAAGAAAGATTGCTTCAGGACAAAGGTAGATTTAGGTACGTAGCTGAGAGCCCGGATGGTTACATTTATGCAATTACTGAGGGTCCCGGAGCCTTGTTAAAGCTATTGCCCAAGAAGAAATAGTTTGTTGTTAAATAATAGATCTCAGTTCCGCTGGCGAATACAATCTGTTATCCAGTTTGTAGTATACCTCTTTGCCACCTACTATTTGCGACTACAACTAAACCACAATACAACTCATATATGAGTCGTAATTGATCGGCATTACGCTATTTTAATTTTCGACTTTCCCAACTTTGTTTTTTGAGAAAATACTGTCGTTGATATGGGGTTTGTACTGAAGTTTTTCAAATACCGCTCAGCTATGTGTTTTATGGCTGTTTCCTTCGGGCCGAGCCGAAGCAGACACGAAGCAGATACGAAGCAGACTCGAAGCCAGGACGTAGAAGAGGCAACTAGTAATGAACCATTGAGGCTCTTCTTTGTAGTCCTGAAATAGGGAAATGTAGTAATATATAGTACCTTGATTAGAAGCAACATTGGTTGATTGCTGAAACGAACCTACAATACTGTTGTTTAAAAAAAGCAGATTTAATATTTAAAAAAGGTCAACTGCACACTTAAACTGGTAAGTGTGCACATAAACCCTTAAGTGTACAGCTAAAATGCTAACTGCGCACACAAGAATTTAAGTGTTCAGTCAGACCGTTATGTCAACTGTACCGATAAACCGTCAGTTTTCTAAGTGCTATTTTGCCGGTACCCATGGAAGAATAGAGATCTTATGTAAAGCTATGCATTGCTAAGCTAGGCAGAAAGCTGTTCCTATTGTGAATATGGGATGCGCTCTCGACTTATAATAATTGCCCGATATTTCTACTTTAGAATGGCCAAGTTTTTAAGGGGGACTTGATGTTAAGAGATGTATTCCTGGTTTTTCTTTGATTGGGTGTTTAAAGGTTTTGTGGAATTCTGCTACCTGATCTAGTGCATTGGGTTGTTAGATGGATGTTTCGTTTTTTTCCAAGATCTGAATATTGCAATTCTTAAAGAATTTCCAAAGGAATAATTATTAGATTTAACAGCAACAACCAAATTCATAGTATAAAACGACAGGTATGGCCGCTACGATCAACAGAGTATTTGATTTACTTAAATACAATTTAGAAAACTTTCCTAAAGATGAGTTTGTAAGTGGCAAAATCGCTGGTCAGTGGAGACATTATAGTACAAAGGAATTTTGTGAGAACGTGGATGCTTTGAGTCGGGGTTTAGTAGACATTGGTGTAGAGAAAGAGTCAAGGATAGCGGTAATGTCCAACAATCGACCCGAATGGAATATATCTGATTTCGCCATTATGCAGTTGGGTGCCTACCAGATTCCTTTGTATCCAACGTTAGCAGCGCACGATATCCGCTTTATCCTGGAGAACGCAGAAATTACCATAGTTTTTGTTGCTGATGAAATCTTATACAACAAGTTAAAACCTGTCTGTGAAGCCTTGCAAAGGGAAATAAAGATTTACACTTTTGACAAGGTAGCAGGGGCTGCTTGTTGGGAGATGCTCACTGAAAAGGGAAAAACACTCGATAAGATAGACTTAGAGAGTTATCGCAAGAAAGTAACTGCTGAAGATATATTAACCCTAATTTATACTTCTGGGACTACCGGAACTCCAAAAGGAGTGATGCTGACTCATAATAACCTGGTAAAGAATTTTCAAAACTCTGCTGTTTTATTGCCCAAAGGAATACAAAAAGGTCTGAGTTTCCTACCGCTTTCCCATATTTTTGAACGGATGGTGGTTTATCTCTACTTTTACAGCGGTACTTCAGTATACTATGCTGAAAGCATGGATACCATTGTAGCGGACATACAACACATAAAACCTAATGTATTTTCTACTGTCCCAAGACTGCTTGAAAAAGTTTATGAAAAGATCATGGAGAAAGGTAAGGCGTTGTCTGGAGTCAAAAAGGGACTTTTCTTTTGGTCTGTAGGTCTTGCTGAAAGATTTGAGTTTGAAAACGGTTTATGGTATAGGCTTAAACTTGGGATAGCCAGAAAACTGGTTTTTAAAAAATGGCAGGAGGCGCTCGGCGGTAACATTTTGGTTATTATCTCAGGAGGAGCAGCATTAAATCCGAGATTGGCTCGTATTTTCTGGGGCGCTGATATGCCTGTATTTGAAGGTTACGGACTGACAGAAACATCGCCAGTGATTACCGTAAATCATCTTGGCAATACAAAATTTGGGACAGTGGGGCCAGTTATACAAGGCATGGAAGTTAAAATTGCAGAAGATGGTGAAGTCTTGGCACGTGGGCATGCTATTATGAAGGGCTACTACCGTCGTGACGACCTCACAGCAGAAACTATCGACGCTGATGGTTGGTTCCATACTGGTGACATTGGGCAGATGATCGATGGAAGATTTTTGAAAATCACAGATCGTAAGAAGGAGATATTTAAGACGGCAGGCGGTAAATACGTTGCTCCGCAGATGATAGAGAATAAATTCAAAGAAACTATACTTGTTGAGCAGGTAATGGTATTAGGAGAAAATAGGAAATTTCCTTCAGCTCTGATCGTACCTAATTTTGTCGCATTGAAAGGCTGGGCGGAAAAGAAAGGTATTCCATACTCAAATGATGGAGAAATGATCAAACATTCTCAGGTTCTGGAGAAGTTTCAGCAAATCGTTGAGGATAGCTGCAAAGAATTCGGAAAATGGGAGCAGGTTAAACGATTCGCCCTACTGCCTAAACAATGGAGTATCGAAGGGGGTGAGCTGACACCCAAGTTAAGTCTTAAAAGAAAGATTGTTTTAGAAAAGAACGCTGATGCCATTGACAAGATATATTCGGATGCTGAAGGTTACAAAGCTTAATAAGGTGTCTAGAATTAAGAACAGCATTTTGTTGGGCAAAGATGTTTAAAGGTCATATTTCATAATGGCCTAAGTATTGAATGATTGCAAGTAACTATAAAACCTTTTATAAATTATCTAATAGTTCTATTATGAAACAAAGATTAATCAAATGCCTGTCTTTAGCCGCGGCTTTACTGATTGCGGGAAATGTTCAAGCTCAGGAAAGCACGTCAATGAATTCTGGTACTCAAATGCCACTAACTACATGGTCTATTGGTGTAAATGGTGGTGTGTTAACTCCAACCTCACCATTAGGAGGAAAGAATGATTTTTCAAATTGGAAATCAAACTTCGGCTATGGATTATACATTAAAAAACAATTCACTCCATATTTTTCTCTACGCCTTGATGGAGTACGGGGCAAATTAAGTGGCGACAATTCTGAGCCTTTCAAAAGCGGATTAACTCCGGCAAGTGCGGTAAACAGATTTGAAACCGATCTAACCTATTCAGGAAGCCTAAATGCGGTTATAAATCTTTTTAACATCGACATGTTCAGAAAGGAAGATAATGTTCAGCTGTATGCTTCAGCGGGTGCTGGCCTAGCGGGTTACCAGGTGAAAACGGCTCCAGCGGCAGGTGGAACGTTAGTTGATTACGCAGGCGGAAAGACTATAAGCGAGTTGATTATTCCAATTGGCTTGGGCGCTAAGTTCAGAGTTTCCGATAAAATCAACCTCGATCTAGGCTGGACTGTTAACTATGTGGATGGTGATAATCTTGACGGTGTATATCGTGAAGGTAATGACAAATATTCCTATGGCTATGCAGGTCTTGAATTTGCACTCGGCACCGGCAAACAAAAAGCATGGCATAATCCTGTCGCTTTAACTTACGATGAAGCTTTAGCAGCCCGACAAACTGCAAACGCACTTAAGGGCGAACTTGATGCTGCAAAATCAGAAAATGCCAGGTTAAGGTCTGATATGAATGATATTCTTAAAGATACAGATGGTGACGGTGTTGCCGATAAATTGGATAAATGTCCGGATACTCCTGCAGGTACTGTAGTTGACGGTTCAGGATGCCCCCTTAAGGTACCTGTTGCTGTAATTCAGGAAAAAGTAATCATCACTGAGGCTGATCGCAAGGTCGTTGCTGATGCAATTAAAAACCTTGAGTTTGATTTAGGTAAATCTACAATCAGATCTAAATCATATGGTACTTTAAACAGAGTTGCTGCGCTATTGATACAGAAAAACTTCAGTTTAAAATTAGCAGGACACACGGATAATACTGGTTCTAATGCTTTGAACATGAGGTTGTCTAAGGATAGAGCAGAAGCTATAAGATCTTATCTTGTTTCTCAAGGGGCAAACGCTTCTAGAATTGAGGCTACCGGTTATGGTGAAGAGCAACCAATCTCCAGCAATAAAACGGCAGCTGGTCGTCAGAATAACAGAAGGGTAGAATTTACTTTATTCTAGTCAAAAACCTTAATAAAAGGCAAAGCCGCCCGGGGTAACCGGGTGGCTTTTTTGCGTTTAAATATTTACGATAATATGTTTGCATACTAATTTTTTAATTAATAGCTTTGTTATGCAAGCATAGTAATAAATGAAACAACAGGAGACTATAGATTACTTTTTAAAGGTCGTTTGGCAGAACATGGCAAATAGCTATAATCAGATTGCTTCCGGGTTTGGTATTACCCAGGCCATTGGTTATGTGCTGATTAATATTGAAAAGGAGGGCACAGCAGTTTCTAAGCTTGCCGGCCTTTTAGGTGTGAAAGCGACCAGCCTTTCGAGGATGCTGAATAATATGGAAGAGCTCGGACTGATTTACAGGGAAACGGCGGTAGGTGACAAAAGGTCTGTTAAAGTTTTTGTCACAGACTTCGGAGCAGAGAAAAGACAGCTTGCCAAAGGGGTAGTGATTTCCTTTAATGAATACCTCAATGACAATTTGAGTGTCAACGAAAAAAGCAATCTGATTGGCACACTCCAAAAATTGAATAAACTCACATTAGCGTATACAAATACAATACATGATGAACAAAAAGATAAATAAGGTTGCAGTTTTGGGCTCTGGAATTATGGGCTCACGCATTGCTTGCCATTTTGCAAATATTGGCGTTGAAGTATTGTTGCTAGATATTGCCCCTAAAGAGGGTCCAAAGAATAGCATTGTAGAAACCGCCTTGCAAATGGCAGTAAAAACTAACCCATCTCCTATATATTCTAAAAAGGTACTTAATAAAATTACCACTGGAAATTTCGAGGATGATATGTCTAAGATCTCAAATGTAGATTGGATCATTGAAGTGGTAGTTGAAAATATTGACATCAAGAAGAAGGTTTTTGATCAGGTGGAGCAATTTCGCAAAGTTGGAACAATGGTGACTTCTAATACATCTGGCATTCCAATCCACATGATGGCAGAAGGTAGGACAGAAGATTTTCAAGCTAATTTTTGTGGAACACATTTTTTCAATCCGCCACGTTATTTGAGGTTATTGGAGATCATTCCTACATCTCGTACAAATCCAGAAATCGTCGACTTTTTAATGCACTATGGCGACCAATTTCTTGGGAAAACTACGGTATTGTGTAAAGATACTCCCGCATTCATCGCCAATAGGGTGGGCGTTTATTCTATCATGGCATTGCTACATTTGGTTGAGAAAATGGACCTCACTGTGGAGGAGGTGGACAAGTTTACTGGTCCCGCACTTGGAAGACCTAAATCGGCTACCTTCCGTACTACTGATGTGGTAGGGTTAGATACCATGATTAAGGTCTCTAAAGGTCTGTACGATAATTGTCCAGATGATAAGGCCCATGACCTGTTCAAACTTCCTGGATACGTGGAAAAAATGGAAGTTAATAAATGGCTTGGAGATAAAACAAAACAGGGCTTTTACAAGAAAATAAAAACTCCTGAAGGAAAGACTGAGATCCTTGCACTGGATTTAAAGACTTTAGAGTACCGGCCTCAGCAGAAAGTTAAATCTGCAACACTGGATATGACCAAGCAGATAGAGAATGTAAAGGATAGAATGAAGGTTTTCGTTTCCGGAAAAGATAAAGCAGCCGAGTTATTCAGGGCATCTTTTTTCGGATTGTTTGAGTATGTGTCGGACAGAATTCCAGAGATCTCTGATGAGTTGTATAGAATTGATGATGCCATGCGTGCCGGTTTCGGTTGGGACCTTGGTCCATTTGAAGTCTGGGATGCAGTTGGAATTCTGGAAGCTGTTCAAGGCATGAAGGATTATGGACATGAAGCCGCGGCCTGGGTTCATGAGCTTCTTGCTGCCGGATTTACTACTTTCTATAAAGTAGAGGATGGCATAAATAAATATTATGATATTCCCTCTAAGGCTTACAAAGCTGTGCCTGGTACCGAAGCATTTATTATACTTGATAATTTAAGAGCTAACAAGGTAATTTGGAAGAACTCAGGCGCATCTATATTGGATCTTGGAGATGGCATTTTGAATGTAGAGTTTCATTCAAAGATGAATACCATTGGAGGTGATACCCTTCAGGCAATTAACAAGGCCATCGATTTGGCAGAGAAGGATTATAGAGGAGTAGTGATAGGTAATGATGGAGCAAATTTCTCTGCTGGTGCAAATGTTGGGATGATTTTTATGATGGCGGTTGAGCAGGAGTGGGAGGAATTAAATTTGGCCATAAGGGTGTTCCAGAATACTTCGATGAGAATTAGGTATTCTTCTATTCCTGTTGTGGTAGCTCCGCATAACCTGACGCTAGGTGGTGGATGCGAATTCAGTTTACATGCCGATCATGTTCAACTCAATGCGGAGACCTATATGGGATTGGTAGAGTTTGGAGTCGGTGTAATTCCTGGAGGGGGTGGCACGAAAGAATTTGCATTGCGAGCTTCTGACGAGTATAAAGAAGATCAGATTGTTCAGAATGCTTTGAAAGATCGGTTCCTCACTATTGGGATGGCAAAGGTTTCCACTTCAGCAGTTGAAGCTTTTGAATTAGGGTACCTTCAAAAAGATAAATATTCTATCAGTATGAACCGCAGTAGGCTCATTGCTGACGCGAAAGCAAAAGCGATTGAAATGGCAGATGCAGGATATACGAAACCTGTTCCGCGTAAGGACATTAAAGTGCTGGGTAAACAAGGCCTTGGTATTGTTTACGCTGGTGCCAATACCATGTATTCTGGACATTACATCTCGGAACACGATAAAAAAATATCAGAGAAACTGGGGTATGTGATGTGTGGAGGAGATCTTTCTTCACCAACTGAAGTAACCGAACAATATTTGCTTGACTTGGAGCGAGAGGCTTTTCTATCGTTATGTGGAGAGCGCAAAACGTTAGAACGCCTTCAAAGTATTGTAACCAAGGGTAAACCTTTAAGAAACTAATAAGATGCAGGAAGCATATATAATAGCAGGATATAGAACAGCGGTGGGCAAGGCTCCACGTGGTGTTTTTCGTTTCACAAGGGCAGATGATCTGGCCGCCGAAGTAATCAGGCAACTGGTCGCTTCTGTTCCTAATTTAAATGCCGAAGAGATCGATGATGTGATCGTTGGAAATGCGACTCCTGAAGCAGAACAAGGACTGAACGTGGGTAGAATGATCTCCCTGATGGGCTTGGATACCGATAAAGTTCCAGGTGTAACTGTGAATAGGTATTGTGCATCAGGATTGGAGACAATTGCTACTGCTGTTGCAAAGATAAAAAGCGGTATGGCAGACTGTATTATTGCCGGTGGGGTAGAAGTAATGTCAGGTATGCCTTTCGGCGGTTGGAAAGTAGTGCCTAACCCAGATGTGGCTCGAAATAATCCAGACTGGTACTGGGGGATGGGATTAACGGCAGAAGCGGTTGCAAAAGAATATAATGTGAGTAGGGAAGACCAGGATGAGTTTGCCTTTCAATCTCATCAAAAAGCAATAGCGGCGATCCAGAATGGTCATCTTCAGGCAGGAATGTTGCCAATTACGGTGAATGAGACTTATTTGGATGAAAATCTTAAAAAGAAAACCAGAAGCTATGTTGTGGACACAGATGAGGGACCACGGGCTGATACCTCTGTAGAGAAGCTTGCGAAATTGAAACCTGTGTTTGCTGCTGATGGCTGCGTTACTGCGGGCAATTCTTCACAAACTTCCGATGGTGCTGCTTTCGTGTTAGTTGTATCAGAAAAGAAAATGAAAGAATTGGGTGTCGATCCAATTGCGAGACTGGTAAGTTATGGTGTTGCCGGCGTTCCGCCACGCATCATGGGTATTGGTCCGATCTACGCTATACCTAAGGCTTTAGCACAGGCAGGTGTGACATTGGAGCAGATTGACCTGATAGAGCTTAATGAAGCCTTTTCATCACAGTCGTTAGCGGTAATACGTGAGCTCGGACTGAATACAGAAAAGCTTAATGTAAATGGCGGTGCAATTGCATTAGGTCATCCGCTGGGATGTACTGGGGCAAAGCTGTCGGTGCAGTTGTTTAACGAACTGAAAAGAAGAAATCAGAAATATGGTATGGTGACTATGTGCGTGGGAAGCGGGCAAGGCGCAGCAGGTATTTTTGAAATGTTTTAAGATCCTTTTAGAATATAAATATGGAAACTACAGACAAAAAAACAATAAAAGGTGGAGAGTTTTTAATTACTGAAACCAGTTACCAGGATGTATTTATTCCTGAAGAATTTGATGAAGAACAACAGATGATCGCGCAAACTTGTCGTGATTTCCTTGCCGCAGAGGTGTTTCCTCAATTGGATAGGATTGATACGCAGGAGGAAGGTTTGATGCCATCTTTGATGGATAAGGCTGGCGAACTCGGTATCCTAGGAGTTTCGATACCGGAGCAATATGGTGGTTTCGGAAAGAACTTTAATACATCCATGTTGGTTGCAGATGTTGTTGGTGCCGGGCACTCGTTTGCAGTTGCGCTATCGGCTCATACCGGTATTGGAACTTTGCCAATTCTTTATTATGGAAATCAGGAGCAAAAGGATAAATACATTCCAAAACTAGGTACTGGCGAATGGAAGGCTGCATATTGTTTGACAGAGCCAAATTCAGGTTCTGATGCCAATTCCGGCAAAACAAAAGCTAAACTCACGGAAGATGGAAAACATTATGTGATTAACGGTCAGAAAATGTGGATTACGAACGGTGGATTTGCAGATGTATTTATTGTATTCGCGAAGGTCGACGATGATGCGAACCTGACTGCTTTTATTGTGGAACGTGATTTTGGTGGCATCACCATGAACCCTGAAGAACATAAAATGGGGATCAAAGGTTCATCCACACGACAAGTGTTCTTTAATGATTGCCATGTGCCAGTGGAGAATATGCTTTCTGACCGGCAGAATGGATTTAAGATAGCCGTTAACATTTTGAATATTGGAAGGATTAAACTTGCGGCGGCGGCTATTGGTGCTTCAAAATCTGTGATTAACACAGCTGTAAACTATTCTAATGAAAGAATTCAGTTTGATAGACAAATTTCTAAATATGGAGCCATACGGCACAAGATTGCAGAGATGGCGGCCAAAGTATATGCAGTTGAATCTGCAAACTATCGTGCTGGTCAAAATATAGATGACGCTTTCGATGCACTGGTTGCAGGGGGAATGGATGAAGGGAAGGCTAAGTTGAAGTCAACAGAGCAGTTTGCGGTGGAGTGCGCTGTATTAAAGGTTTGGGGTTCGGAGGTGCTGGATTATGTAGTTGATGAGGGAGTTCAAATCTATGGCGGTATGGGTTTCTCTGCGGAGGCACCAATGGATCGTGCTTATCGTGATGCGAGGATCAACAGAATTTTTGAAGGAACTAATGAAATCAACAGGCTTCTTACCGTTGACATGATGCTGAAAAGAGCAATGAAAGGGGAGCTAGATCTTATGACTCCAGCGACAGCTGTTGCTGCGGAGTTGATGTCTATTCCAGATTTCGGCGAAGAAAATAATACTTTGTTTGCTGCTGAGAAAAAGATTATTGCGAACTTGAAAAAGGCCACGCTCATGGTGGCGGGTGCTGCGGTACAAAAGCTAATGTTGAGCCTTTCGAAAGAGCAGGAAATATTGATGAATATCGCTGATATGGCCAGTTACGTTTACGTTGCAGAATCTGCGATGTTAAGAACAGAGAAGCTAGTGAGTTTGAGAGGTCAAGCTGCTTGCGAAGGGCAGCTTAACATGATGAGGATCTATTTTGTAGAGGCGGTCGACGGTGTGAATAAGGCAGGTAAAGAAGCTTTATGGTCTTTTGCAGAGGGAGACGAGCAACGGATGATGATGGTGGGACTGAGAAGATTCACTAAAATGGAACCATTTAACATCAAAAATACCAGGCAAGAAGTTGCAAAGCAAGTAATTGCAGCAAATAAGTACTGCTATTAAAAATACTATTCATAATTAAACTGAGGCGCCCTTGATTTATTGAGGGCGTTTTTTTATTTAGAATAACTTTGGTTGTATGTTAAAAATGGTTAAATATTGTGCTATCATTAATAAAAGACTATTTTTGTGGAATATGTCAAAAAGTGGGCTTCTGTGGGCGTTAATTTTACTTATGGGGGTTATAGCCTCCTGTAAAAAATCTGAGCCCTATAATGAAGATGCCCAATATTTGAAAGATGAAGTACTAATAAAAAATTGGGCTAAGACCTCTAAAACCGACCTAATAAAAGATCCGAGCGGACTGTATTACAAAGTTATTATCCAGGGGACGGGACTGAAATCTCCGGATTTGACCGATAACATTCAAGTGCTGTATACCGGAAAACTATTGACTGATTCAGTAATTAGCAGAACTACCGATACCGTAACCTATAAGTTTTTATTGGGCAGCAGTATAGAAGGCTGGAAAAAAGGTTTACCTCTAATCAAGGAGGGTGGAACAATTAGGTTGTTGATTCCTTCTAAGATGGCCTATAGAAATTATGACGTTGTTGCTGGAGTGCCCAAGAATGCTGTCTTGAATTTTGAAATTTTTTTACAAAAAATAGTAGTTAAAAATTAATATTATGTTAAAAAGAATATCATCATATGCCTTTGTTTTAATAGGATTGGTTCTCTTCAATTCTTGCAAAAAGGAGTATGAATCCATACAGAGTATAGATGACCGCAAGCTTGAAGATTATTTTGCTAAGAATAACATTACAGCCATTAAGGATCCGAAAGGAACTGGATTTTATTATCAAATTACCAATCCTGGAACTGGCGATTTGTTCTTAAATACAGATTCGGTATTGTATAATATAACACTAAAGTCACTATCTAATGGGACAAGCTATTACTCTACTCCTCCATCTGGAAATCTTGGAAACAAAGTTGGCTATACCAGTCAATTGCAAGTGGGTGCAACGGACGTGGCAACTGGGAAGGTGGCTGTGTACGCAAGTCTGACGCCGATTTCAACTGCAATTCGAGCTTTAAAGCCTGGTGGATCTGCTAAAGTGTTTTTACCTTCTTACCTTGCTTTTGGTAATAATGGAGAAGCCGCGATTGGGGTACCATCAAACGATATTATTGAAATAACGATTAATACGTTTACTCAGAAAAGTCAGGCTGCATTGGATGAGCAAAGACTTCAGGCGTTCCTTTTAAGCAAGGGGATTAACAATGCAGTTAGAGACGTAACTGGTGTCTATTATGTAGTTACACAGGCGGGAGCAGGAACAGAACCGATTGACTTATCCAGTGCAATTACAATTAACTACACTGGTAGATTGCTTAATGGAACAGTATTTGAAACCAATACTTCGGGAACTGTCGTTCAAACCCTGTCAACTTTTATCACAGGTTGGAATGTCTTGACTAAGTTTAGAAAAGGCACTAAAATAAGGCTTATTATACCTTCAACCAGGGCATATGGCAATGAAGTCCGATCTAATGTGATCTGGGAAAATACCCCGCTTGACTTTGATATTGAAATTTTAGAAGTCGCAAACTAGACTACTGGTTCAAGGCATCCTTAAATATTTTGAGAACGCGTTCTCTTGCAAAAGCATGTTCAACTATAGGTTCGACATGCTTTTGTTGTTTAAATTCCGGTAGCCACTTGTCGATATATGTATGCTTCGGATCAAACCTTTTAGCCTGTAATTCCGGATTGAATACTCTAAAGTAGGGTGCAGCATCGTTGCCACAGCCACAAGCCCACTGCCATCCACCAACATTACTAGCCATTTCGTAGTCAAGAAGTTTCTCTGCGAAATAGGTTTCTCCCCATCGCCAGTCAATTAGTAGGTGTTTTGTCAGAAAGCTAGCTACGACCATTCTAACCCGATTGTGCATAAAACCAATTTCATTTAATTGTCGCATTCCGGCATCTACTAATGGATAACCAGTTTCTCCTTCACACCAGGCTTTAAATTCCTGCTCGTCATTTCTCCATTCGATCTTATCATAAGCAGGTTTAAAGCAAGATTTGCTGACATACGGGAAATGCCATAGTATCATCATATAAAAGTCTCGCCAAGCCAATTCCGAAAGCCATTTGTCGGCTTTTTGCTCAATTGCTTCTCTAACGGCCGCCCGGATACTTACTGTTCCAAACCTCAGGTGAAGACCAATTCTACTCGTAGCTTCGTCGCCAGGGTAGTCTCTTTTTTTCTCATATCCATTAAGTTTTTTTGCAAAATGAATGGACGGAAAATCCTGATCAGATTTTTCAAACCCCAGATCGCTTAACGAAAAGCTAGGAAAAGGTTTCGTTTGAAATAGATTCTTTAAATAACTGCTGACCGGGTACGATTTTTTGTAAAAACTAGTCAGTTTCTTTTCCCATTGTCTGAAATAAGGAGTGAAAACCGTATAGGGCTTACCATCAGCTTTGCAAAGCTCATCTTTCTCGAAAATAACTTGATCCTTGAAGGTTTTAAAAGGGATGCTTTCAGATGCTAGAAACTCCGCGAGTGCATCATCTCTTTCTCTGGCATAGGGCTCATAGTCATGATTTGCGAACACATTTTTAACGTTGTACGTTTTCAGTACTTCTTGCCATGCTCTTTCAGGAGT
>JACMPF010000134.1 GCA_014377665.1 Pedobacter sp.
CATTGTGATAGCCGTGCATCTGAAGCCTACAATAGAAGCTTATCGTTGCGAAGAGCTGAGGAATCTAAGAGCTACCTAGTGGCAAGAGGAATATCTTCTTCACGAGTTAAAGTAGAATACTACGGTAAAACAAGATTGGTTAACAGGTGTTATGATGGCGTTGCGTGTCCTGAAGAGTATCAACAATTAAACAGACGCACAGAATTTGATGTGATTTTAAATGGTGTCAATATTACCAGACAAAATTGCGATGACAAATAATATAACCAAGGGTTTTAGACCTTTTCTTTTTGTACTGCCGCAGGTAAGGTTTTCATCAAAATTTTTAAGTCAAGCCAGAAAGAATGATTTTGGGCATAGAAGTTATCTAGTCTTTTGCGTTCACGTTCTGACATATCCGCCTTACCCCTCCTACTCACTTGCCATAAACCAGTCAGGCCAGCAGGCCCTAAAAATCGCATAGTCCATTCATTTGAGGTCAGCATTTCTGCTTCATATAATGGTAAGGGCCTATTACCTACTAGAGACATGTCGCCTTTTAAGACGTTAAACAGCTGAGGGAGTTCATCAATTGAGTACGTTCTTATGAATTCGCCGAACTTAGTGATACGCGGATCATTCTTAAGTTTAACAAAAACACTTTTTGATGCATCTTCCCCCTTGTATTGGTTTAGATCACCAAGGTCTTTCAATTCGTCACTTGCTCCAAATCGCATAGATCTAAATTTATAAAAATTAAACACTCTATAACCGGTACCCACTCTTTTACTTTTGAAGATTACAGGCCCTTTTGACTCAATTGCAATAACCGCCGCAACAACTAAAAATAATGGTGAAAGTATTAGCAAGGCAGAGCCAGAAACTGCGATATCAAATACCCGCTTAAATACAGGGATTTTATAGCTATAATCAATTTTAGATAAATCTGCAAGTTGAGGTTTGATCAACTTAAATTTGACAAGAAAAATAACACGCTCACAAAGATCCTTTACAGGTATAGGATAAACATAAAGGTCATTAACCTTATGTTCCATAGCTAACTTTCGGATGCCATCTTTCTTATCTTTAGTTAACAGAATGATAACAAGCCCTTTCAACAAGGCGTTGCCTTTTAACATTCTCACAAAGTCAAAACACCTCAGTTCATCATCAACTTCGAGAAGAATTACATCTGGCAAGCTAAATAAAGATTGTTCTTTCAAATAGCTTTCAAGTGAACTAACATTAGACTCGGCGTGTACGGCGAAGTTAGAACAAAGCTGTGGTAAAAGGTCCGATTCAAATGTAGGGGAAGAAAAGAGTATTGCTATGGAATGTTGACTGTTTTGCATAGTGTATTTAGTTTCCAACGGTCTCATGTTTTTTGAAAACATTTGAAATGGCTTCTTTTAGCTGCACGGGATTAAATGGCTTTGGAATATATGCATCAAGTTTAAACGGCATCTGAGAGACACGCTCTTCCAGATTAATGGCTCCGGAGAGTATAATCACTGGAGTATCACGATAGAATCCACTGATTTTTAGGTTATGAATAAATGAACTGCCATCAAAGTATGGCATCTCCAAATCAGAGAGAATTAATGCAGGAGAATTTCCCTCTTCTAACCAGGTTATCGCCTCTACTCCACTATTTTTAATGATCAGATCATAATCATTAGACAAGACAAAATTCAACAACTTAAGTATGCTAACTTCATCATCCACAACTAATATCTGCTTCTTAGCCATTCGAATTATTTAAGCACGTAATAGGTTCTACTTAATATGTAACGAACATACGAAATATTTGAACAAGTTGAATTGCAAAAAAAAAAATTACAAAAAAGAGTCCAAAAAAAGAGCTATTTATTTTACTAAATAGCTCTTTATTAGAAACTAGGCAACTGAAATTAGTTTTTTGGCGTTACTCTGCCGGATTTTCTGTCTTTATCTCGTCCAATTAAGTATCCCGCACCAGCGCCGGCAAGTCCGCCTATGATTGCACCTCTACCATCCTTTTTATCAATTAGTATGCCTCCCAAAGCTCCAGCGCCGGCTCCAATTAAGGTGCCTTTTGCGGCAGAACTCCAGCCTTTTTTCCTAGTTGCAGTCTCTGTTTGGGTATAGGTTCTAGGTACCGGAGCCGCTTCATTGCGTTCGGCTAGCAATAGTTCGCGTTTTTCTTCCCTTACTCTTGCTGCTACCCTTTCGTCTTCAGCCTGTTTGGCCGCTAAAGCTACTCGCTCTGTCTCATTCCGCTTAAAACTGTCTAATTTCAAACTATCTTTAATCGCTGCGACTGCTTGTTGCTTCGCTGCTTCTTCCTTCTTCGCATTGTAGGTACATGCTGAAAGCATTACCGCGATTCCTAATACTGAAAATATCTGTTTCATGTTATTGTAGTTTGGTATGTAATACATAGACATAAGAAAAAATGATGCCAAAATTACTATTTATC
>JACMPF010000135.1 GCA_014377665.1 Pedobacter sp.
GCTGAAGCTGCAGTAGCTGAAACATGTACTTGATGAATCAGCGATTTGATATCTGATTTTGGCTTTTTAGCGATCGGCTGAGAAGTTACATGTTCTTCTATCTCCTCAACTTCTTCTTCGAAACCTGCGAGCTTCTTTGCGCCATCTAACAATTTTTTACGTAGGTCTCCTCCATTATCAGGCGCGAATAAAACGCCTAATGCCGCACCTATTGCCAGTCCTGCAATTAATGCAAATGCGGCTGGTCCGGTTCCTGATGACTTATGGGGCATTGCTGATTTTAAAAATTTTTCGATTTTCATAACATTCCTTTTTTTGAACTGAACATCATTAAATTAATTTTGTTTAAGAATTGAGAATTTCTGAGGATAAAATAAGTGGGAATGTAAATAAGTAAGAACTCGGCTTGAGTTTTGCATGTAGTTAAGTGAACGCATCAAAATATGAATTTCAGCACATACTTCCCCGGGTAGCGTAAAGAATAATTTCATAATATCAAATAACTTATGAACCTAATAAACGGCCTCCGAGCAAAAGATAAAGAAGCCTTTAAAGCGGTCTACACTTTATATTCACCGGCGTTATTTGGTATTATCTCAACTATTATCCCCGATTCTAAACTTGCAGCAGAAGCACTCGAGGATACTTTTTCAACTATCTGGCATCAGTTCAGTTCGTGCTCTAAAGACTACAAACTGCTATTTACCAGCTTATCGATCGTTGCCAGAAATACAGCCATAAAGCATTTAAATACAAAAAAAACATTAGTTAATAAGAAAGATGAAGATAAAACAGAGTTGCCAGAAGTTCTGGATTTGATTTACGCTAAAGGTGTCTCTGAGTCTGAGGCAGCCGCAATATTAAATATCCCACTGGAAGGTGTAAGAATTGGGCTGCGTAATCAGATATTGAAGTTGCGGATCCATAGTAGGTGTTAATTTTTCTTTAGCTATCTTTAGTTCTTATCTTCTCAAAATGGAATACAATGCTGAAGTCTTTCTAAACAAAGCCAAAAAGTGGGGAAAAGAAATGTCTGCATTAAGGGAAATTGTTATTGACTGCAACCTTACTGAAGAAATGAAATGGGGAAAACCATGCTACTCTTTTGGAACGAGTAACATCGTGCTGATACACGCTTTCAAAGACTACTGCGCGCTTTTGTTTTTCAAAGGAGCCCTTTTAACTGATTCAAAAAGCATTTTAATCCAGCAAACAGCGAATGTGCAAGGAGCACGCCAAATCCGATTCGGCGATCTGTCTCAGATTTTAGAGATGGAAGCTACCATTAAATCTTATATCTATGAGGCAGTTCAAATTGAAAAGTCAGGTTTGAAAGTAAGCTTTAAAACTACCTCAGAGATGGCCTTCCCACAAGAATTTCAAATTAAGCTAGATGAAGATGTAAGTTTAGAAACCGCTTTCGGGGAACTAACGCCTGGTCGTCAAAAAGGATACTTGCTCTATTTCTCAGCTGCCAAGCAACCCAAAACAAGAATAACAAGGATCGAAAAGTTTATTCCGAAAATACTAGCAGGTAAAGGATTAGATGATTAGCGTGTCGCCCTTTACAAATCCTTTTATATCTCCAAAATCCTGGCACGCATCAGTGTTTTTAAATGATCTCGGAACCGGGTTCTTATTTACTCATTTGGCTAGAATTAGTGGAAATAAAAAACGCCTGTGCTATAAGAAGAACAGGCGTTTAATTAACTAGCAGAGGCTAGATTACATTTTTGTTGTATCAGCCATTGTAGAATCAGTCATCATTGTATCCATCTTTGACATACTTGTGTCAGTCATTGTTGAATCAGTCATTGTTGAATCAGTTGTATCAGCAGTTTTCTCAGATGAACAAGCTGCAACAGATAAAGAAATTGCTAAAGCTAAAAAGCCGAATTTAAATAGATTTTTCATATTGTTTTGTTTTTATGATTTGACAAAGTTTCATGGGTTAATACCAGTTAGTAAAAAAGGTAACCCATCACGTCAAAAATAATTTAACTCTTTCCAATTATTTTCCATCCAATAAACTGTTCACTATTTTTTCAAATTTGTTCTTGTAAGCTGTATAATACGCTCCGGTACCTGGGCCGTAGAAAGAGGTGTTGATTTCCTGTATAACCCCATCCTTATCGAGGATAATTGTGGTAGGAAATACTTTTATTTCAGTAAGCTGTGGTAAGGTTTTTTGTGTTCTATCGATATCACCGACTTTAACGCCTGTATTCAGAATTGGATATTCGACCTTGAATTGCTTTTGAAATTTTTGAAGGCTTTTGCGAGACCTTTCTACATCTGTCGTCAACTCATAAGCCAAGGCGATGACTTCCACTCCTCGGTCCTTATTCTTGCTGTAGTAATTACTTAAAAAGGCCATTTCATCCATGCAATTCGGGCACCATGAGCCCATTAATTGAATAATGACAACTTTGTTTTTATATCGATCGCTTTGCAGTGAGACTTTCTTCCCATCAAGATCCAGGTAAGTAAACGCAAGCTTACCATCACTCCCTTCTTTAACTGTAGTAACTGGCGCCGTCAAAGTAACCATTTCGTCTCTTATTGCAATCCAGCTTTCTGATGGGGATAGGCTACTGTAAAAGTTACCAGTTAACTTCCCATCAGTGATCTCTCCCTCAAATAATAACGCATTAATACCATCAAATGTAGATAGCGTAAACGAATCACCTTCAACTACTCCAGCCATGTAACGGTAATCGCCAGTCGGAGTAAGAACCGAACCTGATAATAAGTTTCCTTTTTGAGTCAGATTGCCAATTGCTGGTCGCTTGGTTTGGTCGGGTTTTGTTAATTCAATTTTCCACTTCCCGGTGAGGTTGGTGCTTGTAGATTTCTGTGTACCAAAATTTGTAGCTGCTTTTTCAGCACTTTCAATAGCATGGGCTTCGAACGGAACCACTAAATCCTTATCAGAACCGCCCTTTACCCATTTTCCATTTAACTTATTGTTATTTGATAGTTCGGCTTTGATGTAAGATTCAAATACAGGCATCCTAATAATTAGTGAATCCCCTTCGATTTCGAGGCCGTCTGCTTTTAGTTTCTCAGAACCATTTATAATGTAAATGGCTTGTTTCCCATTTTGAGATTCCACAAGTAGTTGAATTGGAATGTTATGTCCATCCTCACGACTTAAAGCGGCAGTCCATCTTCCAGCTTTAAGGTTTGTCTGTGCGACAGTGCAAAGGGTTGCTGACGTTAAAAAGCACATCGTTAGAAATATTTTTCTCATATTAGTTGGTGATTTAAATCACCCCACAAAGATATTAAACTCTACAGAGTTAATAGGATATATTTCAATTTGTTGTGTCTAGATTTTGTAAGATGCTGTTTAGTTCAGAGCGAAATAGTAC
>JACMPF010000136.1 GCA_014377665.1 Pedobacter sp.
GTATGCTTTGAATAAACTTTTAATGTGTGCGCAACTACTTTCGTTGAATACTTGTTGTATAACGGATAAGCTTCAGGACCATAGTAAGACATGGCCATGATTTTCTTACCATCTACATAAGTTGCAAGGGCATCCCAAACAATCCTCCTTGAAGAAACCCATGCAAAGTCCCGAACGTTTTCTGCAACATATGTCCAGGTCTTTTTTGCAGTAGAGTGCTTGCCCATCGCATTTTTAACCTCAGCGAGATTTACAATCTCAATAGGTGTTTTTGCGGTTTGTGCTTCATTCCATCTTTTCATGCTGGCAGCACTCAACACTTGAGAATAGTTTTGACATTCTCCTGTACCTCCAACCACATGATCGGCTGGAACAGTCATATTAACTTTGTAATTTCCAAATGCTAGTGCGAACTCACCACGACCTTCGAATTGTTTGTTTTGCCAACCTTGAAAGTCAGAATATACCGCCATGCGAGGGAACCATTGGGTCATGGTGAACAGGTAATTATCGTCCTCTGCGAAATACTCGTACCCCCCTCTGCCACCAACTGTAGTACGGTCTGATATTTTATAGTTCCAGGAAATCTTCAACACGTACTTCTGTCCGGGTCTTAACACCGTCGGCAAGTCAATGCGCATCATGGTATTGTTAATCACATATGGAATAGATTTTCCAGCATCATCAGTTAGTTTTACGATTTTAACCCCCAGATCATTTTCTGCATTCAGGATGCCTGATAATGCCTTAGACGTCATTTTATCCGTCATCTTGCTAGTTTCGGTCAGCATATTATCGCTGGTGGCCTTATGTTGATTTTCGTCCAATTGTACCCACAAGTAACTCAGAGGATCTGGTGAATTGTTGGAATAGGTAATCGTCTCTGATCCTGTAAGCAACAATTTTTTCTCGTCAAGTTCTGCATTGATTACATAATCAGCCCGCTGCTGCCAATAGGCAGAACCTGGTGCACCAGATGCTGTTCTGTATGAGTTTGGGGTTGACAAGATCGTCCCCAGTTGTTCAAACTTATTTCCATGATTCGATCCTGGATTAGTCAATAGCTGCGCATATGCGCCTGAGCCGATCAGCAAGGCGGTTAAAAAAAGTAGGTATTTCTTCATAAGTTTTATAAAAGTGCCGGAAGCCGCTCAGCCGCCATGATAAACGAGATACCAAATATAGCTGATGACAGGAAGAATGTCCAGTCCCATAGCCTAATTTTTACAATTGAAACTAAAATAAAGGCAAGGATTAGTGTGGCGATCACAATTATCACCTGCCCAACCTCTAAACCAATGTTAAAAGCGAACAATTCGGATACAATGTTAGTACTTTTTCCTAAAAGACTTTTTAAATAGTTTGAAAACCCCATGCCATGAATAAAACCAAAGGCTAGCGCCAGTATGTATTTAAAATTTAAGCTTTTAGGCTTTGTTTTCTTGCTTAAGATATTAATAACTGCAGTAATTAGGATGGTTACAGGGATTAGAAACTCAATGATCTGCTTATTGAAATGAACGATGTTTAAAACACTAAAAGCTAGAGTTATGCTGTGCCCAATGGTGAATGCTGTAACCAATACTAATACTTTCTTCCAATCTTTAAGGGTATATATCCCACATAGAGCGACCACAAACAGGATATGATCGTAACCATTCCAATCCAAAATATGGTGGAAGCCGAGGTCAAAGTACAAAGAGAAATCCTGCATTGCGGTATTATTCGTAATTTTGTTCAAAGATTGGAATCTATATCCACAAATTCTAATAGCTATTCAACTATGTTACCACGCTTATTATTCATTTGGCTTTCCTTTTTTCACCCGTTTTACGTGAGCGTTACGGAAATTGAGCAAGTTCAAAAGACCCGGGTGGTACAGGTAAGCACCCGGATTTTTTTTGACGATCTGGAGAAGGCGATCGATAAAAAATATAAGATCAGCTTAAACATTTTGAAGCCGAAAGATAGAAAAAAGGTAAATGAGTGCATTGCCGCTTACATAAACAGTCATTTAAAAGTGAGCGCCAATGGCCTGATTTTACCACTTCGGTTTATAGGTTACGAAATTGAAGAGGAGGCTGCCTGGTGTTATTTTGAATCGGATGCCGTTGCGCCAGTTAAGAAGTTTAGCATTCAGAATGATATATTGTTCGAGCAGCACGATTCACAAATCAATATGATACATGCGATTGTTAATGGAAAGCGACAAAGTACTAAGCTTGATAACCCCTCCAGTAACGCAGAATTCAACTACTAATACTACGAAGTGATTATTGGCTCGATTACTAGTCTGGGTGTACCCACCCTGAATGAACACTCAAAGCGCGGTGAGGCCGCCTTTTCTCTAAGGAAAAGGCGGCCTCACCGCGGCCTCACTGCGGAAGCATGGCGGCCTCACTCAAACCACAACCCGACTCCAAAGTTACTGTGTTCAAGGTCGTGTATAAATTCTTGGAAAATATACTTAAATAATTCTTACTGATACTGAATATAGATCGGAGCAGGCTTAAGTTTTAACAGCTCCTCTGGAGTCATCAAACGGTTTGGTGCTTTCTTCAAATCGTTTTTATAGAACAATTTGAATCCTGTAAATTGAACCGGTTCAGAGAAGATAAAATGACGGTACGTACCAATTTTTAAATCAGGCTCACCCCATCCATCCATATGAATTACAATTTGAACTTCTGGACGCAATTTAATGCTTTTGTAGTTCGTTAGCATCTTTTTAGTGAAACGGTGTACCACAAAAACCTTTGGGGGCAGGTTATATTTCTTAACAAGATTAGTCAAGTATTCTGCGCAGTAATTTACGTCAGCAGCGTCATAAGTTCCGATTTTTTTGCCCGGAAGACTTCCGTCTTTCATAGAAAATTCGGGATCAATACCTAAGTGTACGTTTGGCAGCTGAAGGTATTTTTCTATCCTTGGTAACTCAGCTTTTAGGTTGCTTAAGGCCACTTGAAGGTCAAGAAATACAATGGCATTATGCATCTTGGCAATTTTCATCACCGAGTCAATCTGGTTGTTACCCATGCGATTAATGTATTTTCCGTCTTTTCCAGGAGTACCACTCGCCACTGCTGCGATATAATGTACACCGGCCTGAACAGGAGTTGAAGGATCTGCTTTTTCCCAATGCTTGATCTCTTTGTTTAAGCGACTCCACATTTCTTTTGGAGCATATTCTCCAAGAGCACCCATTTTTTTAGAGTGCAGGTTCCCATAATAAACAACGATTCTCTTAAATGGAAGAATTGCACCTGCCAATGGATAGGGTTGGTTTTTTACCGGCCACCTTCCTGTGGTATCACCATTAGCCAGTCGTTTGATTTTGGCGTTATATTTTGCGGTGTCAACTGGGTCTCTGGTTGTGCCAACTTCAGGTGCAGCTGTTGAATCGCTTTTAACAGTGATGGAATCCTTACCACTTGTCTTTTTGGTCTCTGATGTGCAACTGGTAGATAGGCCGATAGAGATAATTCCGACCATAAGCATCGCTGCTAGTTGAGGTAACTTCATTTTAAGATTTGTTTTTTTAGGTAATATAGTGCATCAAAACAGTTTGATGGCAGTTTAATAAATTGCTACAAGTATAACACTCCTATAACGAATTTAAAAGTGGTTCAGTTTATAAAAACTTATTGAATTTACCGAACACCCCTAAAGGTAGTTTAATACCAGAGGTGGCTTGTAAATAAAGCTCACCGGTTTCCAGGTTTTGAACCTGTGGGTAAGAAGTTTTAATTAGGTTTTCTACTATTACTGATGAGAAACCAAGAGAATAGGTGTTGAGGATTAAGAAGTGTTCTTCCTCATCCAACAGTTGCACTACATCGTGCATCATTTCCTGAATGTGGTCTTCCAATTTCCATTTTTCTCCATTTGGACCGTGACCGAAAGCAGGTGGATCTAAAATGATTCCATTGTACTTTTTACCTCTTTTAAGCTCTCTTTTTACAAATTTAAGGGCGTCTTCCACTACCCAGCGTACATCCTTTAGTTTCGATAATTCCTGATTCTCATTGGCCCAGTTCACTACTTGTTTTATGGAATCCACATGGGTGGTATCGGCTCCGGCTGCTTTTGCTATGAGTGACGCAGCTCCAGTATAGGCGAATAGGTTGAGAACCTTGGGACTGGAACATTTGAATTTCTTTATGGATGAGGAGATGTAATCCCAGTTTACTGCCTGCTCTGGAAATACGCCCACATGTTTAAAGGAAGTTAAGCCAAGCCTCAAATTGATGGTTACTTCATCGTTTGAGTATGCAACATTCCAACGATCTGGAAGATGGGCTGAGCTTTTTAACCATTCGCCTGAAGTTGCGGAGCGCCCTTTAAATTTGATGTGGGTTTGTTTCTTCCAATCATGTTCGGAAAGCGTCTTTTTCCAAACTGCCTGAGGCTCTGGTCTGGATAAAACAAGATTTCCAAAGCGTTCCAGCTTTTCAAAATCCCCGCAGTCAATCAGTTCGTAGTCTTTCCAATGCGTGGGTGTTAACAGGCTTATCATAAATTGTGGTGTGTTAAAATTTTCCTTTCGCTGCTTTCATAAAGCGGCTCGCGAAAACAAAGTCGTTTAGTTCTTCAACATCAGTGTGGGCAATTTCTTTATTAGAGCCTTCCCAAAATTTCTTTCCTTCGTGCAAGAAAACGATGTAATCCCCAATACCCATTACTGAATTCATATCATGTGTTACTACAATAGTGGTGGTATTGTATTCTTCGGTTAGCTCTTTGATCAATTCATCAATCACGATGGATGTTTTTGGATCAAGTCCTGAATTGGGCTCATCGACAAACAGGTATTTTGGATTCATGGCTATTGCTCGAGCTATGCCTACCCGCTTTTTCATCCCTCCAGATAATTCAGCAGGGTACAGTTTGTTTTTACCTTCGAGGTTTACCCGTTCCAAACAAAAGTTGGCACGATCCAGTTTCTCGCTAACGCTTTGCTCGGTAAACATATTCAAGGGAAACATGATATTGTCTTCAACTGTCATGGAATCAAACAGGGCCGAACCCTGGAAGAGCATTCCAATTTCTTTTCGGATCTCGATCTTTTCTTCGAAATTCATGCTGGTAAACTCACGACCGTCATAATTTACGATTCCGTCTTCAGGACGGTGGAGGCCAACCATGCATTTTAGAAGGGTTGATTTACCGGATCCTGAACCACCGATGATCAAGTTAGTTACACCAGCTTCGAACGTTCCGGAGATGCCTTTAAGTACGTCGTTAGCACCAAAGGATTTGTGGATGTCTTTGATCTCGATCATAGTAATAACTGGGTTACAAGGTAATCACAAACAAGGATAGAAATGCAACTTACTACAACTGCTCTTGTGCTTGCCTGAGCCACCTCTAATGCACCGCCTTTTACGTAAAAGCCTTCATAAGCAGGAACTGAAGTGATGATGAATCCGAAAACGAAAGCTTTTGTTAAAGCGACAACAATGGTGTAAGGATTGAAATCTGTAGTGATACCTTCAATATATTCAGAAGGAGATACTGCACCCGAAAGTGTACCTCCAAGATACCCACCTGCAATGCTTAAGAACATAGACATGATTACCAATAATGGAACCATGGTAATACCGGCGATGATTTTAGGAAGGATTAGGTAGCCAGGAGAATTGATGCCCATGATCTCCAGGGCATCGATTTGCTCACTTACCCTCATCGTTCCAATCTCTGAAGAGATGGCAGAGCCGATCTTGCCTGCCAGTACGATAGCTGTAATGGTGGGACTTAACTCTAATATACTTGAATCTCTGTTTACTGAGCCAATAATAGTTTTTGGAATAAAGTCACTTACCAACTGAAAGGCAATTTGTAGCGTCATTACTGCACCAATGAAGGTGGAGATGATTGCAATTAAACCCAGGGAGCCTACACCAATGAAATTCATTTGAGTGAATATGGCTTTCATGTAAATCTTAAACTTTTCTGGTCGTCTAAATACCGCCTTTAGAAGAAGTAGGTATTTGCCAAAGTTGGTGAAATTCATTCTTGAAAAATTTAGCTATAGGTACTTGAGCAATATTATTACAAAGAAACAATAAAAACTTGAATGACCTTATAGACTTTTCTAACAAAACTTTGTTCTCAAAGTTTTTGGCTGTGGTCGTTTTTTGTATTATTGCTTTCTAAACTTAATAACCATATGAATGCAGTAATCACTGGAGGGACAAGAGGGATTGGCAGGGCTATCGCACTCAAATTAGCCGCAAAGGGATACAACCTAAGCATCTGCGCAAGAGATGAAGAAGCACTTTTTCAGTTGAAGAAGGATTTGGAAACCATGGGTATTCAGGTGTTTGTATTCAAAGCGGATATGGCGGTAAAAGCAGAAGTTTACGCCTTTTGCGAAGCCGTCAAAAGCAGGATGCTTGAAGTTGATGTATTGGTTAACAACACTGGGAATTTTTTGACAGGGAGTTTGTTAAATGAGCGTGACGAACAATTTGAACAAATGCTGCATATCAATTTGAATGCTAGCTATTACTGCGGAAAATTTTTCGGTAAAATGATGCGTGAACAGCGGTTTGGACATGTTTTTAATATCTGCTCTGTTGCTAGTAAACAAATTGCTGAAAATGCCGGGAGCTATAGTGTAACTAAAGCTGCAATGTTTAGTCTTAGTAATGTATTTCGGGATGAGTTATCAAAATACAACGTTAAGGTTACAGCCGTTTTGCCGGGTTCAACACTAACATCCTCATGGGAAGGGACTTCAATTCCAGAAGGACGTTTTGTAAAGCCGGAAGATATTGCCGAAACTATTTGGAGTGTCTTAAACTTAAGCAGTGGTGCAAATGTTGATGAGATAACGATCAAACCAGTACAGTTTTAATCAAGGAGGGAAGATAATGGAAAAGAGATTATTTAGAAATGAGTACGAAAAAGTGATCGGAGGAGTATCGTCCGGAATCGCTGAGTACATGGAGGTTGATGTAACGATAATCAGGTTGTTATTTGTATTGTCGACGATTTTCTTAGTGGGTACGGGTGTATTGGTTTACATCGTGATGTGGATTGTGGTTCCCGTAAATAACGATCCTGCTAAGCGCTTTGCTAGATTTAATGAGTACAATAAAGGTTTTACGAATCCATTTGAAAACAAGTCAAATTCACAAGGGTGGACGTCACCGTCAATGAATGCTGATCCCTTTAAAACGGGAAGAGATGACGCAGAGTTCAGGCCAATAAAGAAAAGTACGGAGACCGGAAAAACGGTGGCAGGGCTTGTTCTATTGGTCATAGGAATTTATTTCTTGATGAATGAGTTTAACATCATACCTTTTTGGTTTAACGCAAGTAAAATGTGGCCATTGGTCTTTGTTGCGGTTGGCGTAAGTTTTTTACTAAAAGCTAA
>JACMPF010000137.1 GCA_014377665.1 Pedobacter sp.
ATTCTTCTCCAGCCCTGCGTGAGCATCAGGTTGTCAACATCACCGCGGGTTTCCGCATTGTTATTGTTTAAATAATAGTTGGGTTTCTCCACATAGCCGATAAGGTCAGCAGTCAATAACAAAGTCGTGAAAATGTTGCTTTCATTAAGTTCATCTGGGGTCACAGACTTGGTATTGGAAACAGCAACAGAAAAACTTCCCTGAACAAGCTTAGTCTGAAATTGAGCGCTAAGGTCAACGATAACTTTCTCTCTCGGGCTGTAGCTTTCTTTTTCTGTTTTTATCGTTGTAGTAATCTTGTCTGCATCGTTGTTTACAAAAACAAGCCGTTCACAAACAGGCTTGTTCTCCCCGTCAAACAATGTTAGCTGGATGATGCCTGAGGGCAAGTCCCCCTTCTTAATTACGGTGGAAATCACTGGTTTCAAAGAGGCGGATCGGGTCGAAAAATATACATTACCATTGTGCTGGGTAACGAGCTTCAGCTCTCCCTTATTCAACAATCCCTGAGAGATCATTATTTTTAGTTGTATATTCTCCGCAGTGTTCACTACCGAGACAACATAGCCTTGAGGTAATGCTTTTGGTAGCTCGAATGATTTCTCGGAACCATCCTTAAATTTGATCTTTGCCGAATACACTTTTCCCGGTTGTGGATTAATTACAAAATGGCCCATCCCCAGATGTGAACTTTCCAGCGTATTTACTTCTTGTCCTTCATTGTCTGTAATTGTGCCCGTAACATCCTCACCAAGTCCACTTGAGTTCATGGCTTTGAAACCCACCTTACTTGGCAATTCCTGGACAAGGTTTCCGCCTTCGGGAAAGAACTGTATGTCCACCTCATTGGCGGTAGATTTTATTAGAATATCCTTAGTCACCTTTTTGCCATCTGGTAGCGTTAGCGTAGCTGTAATCCTTCCAGATTTATAAATAGCAGGTTGCGCATTCAAAAAGGAAAGATCTACTTCACCCGCTGCGTTTGTAGTTGCTTTACCTTTCAATATACTTCTAAAACTTAGCTGAACATCATAAGTCAGATCAGCCGATGCATATGGCTTGCCGTCCTTGTCACTAAATTTAATTAATGCGTTCACTTGTTGAGCCGTATTCTTTTTTTCAAATGTATAGCTTGCATTGGTAAAGACTTTGTTGGACCAGGAATTTCCTACTTTAATAGTTTTATCAAAAAAGAAATCTGTACCCGCATTTCTCATCCATTGTGTATAAGCCCTAATTCTATAATTGCCTTCTAAAAACGATTCCGGTAGTTTGAAATCACCAACACCAATCCCGGAGACTAAGGGTAATTTCAAAAGCTGTTTTACAGAGTCTTTTTCGTTGAGGAGTTCAACATACAGCGCTCCACTGATCTGAGAAGGTCTTGATGTCTGTACGTTAATTACATAGGCCTTAAACCAAATGTCATCACCTACAGCATAATATGGCTTATCAAAATGAAGATAAACTTTCTCCTGTTGATATTCTTTATTATAGATTTCCATCTTCTTGAGGATTACACTGAAGGGGTCGTCTTCGAAGCGGAAGGCAAACACCGCTACGAGACCCAGGGTCAGGAGCGCAAGGAGGGGCAATCTATACTTCATGCGAGTGCTTTTCTAAAAATTATTCTTCCACATCATGCTCTCTACAGGTTTCGTCGTTTTATTGCTGTATTTCGCATTTTCTTTGTTATTGTACATGGTTTGAATATCTCCCTCTACCATGAAATAAATCAATTGTCCAATAGGCATCCCGGCATAAATCTTCACGGGCTGTGTGCAGGAAATTTCTAAAGTCCATGTATTGCAAAAGCCAACATCTCCTTTTCCAGCGGTTGCATGGATGTCAATACCTAACCTCCCGGTACTTGATTTTCCTTCCAAAAATGGGATATGGGCATGGGTTTCTGTATATTCTAACGTTACTCCAAGATATAAAGTGCCGGGGTGTATGATATATCCATCCTTCGGAATTTCAAAGTGCTCAATCTGGTTGTGTGCCTTCGCATCTAGCACCCGGTCTTTGTAGGTAGCCAAGTATTTTCCAAGGTGAACATCATAGGAGTTTGTCCCCAGACAGTCGTCTCTAAATGGCTCAATTATAATCGTTCCCTTCTCAATTTCTTCAAGAATTCGTTTGTCTGACAGTATCATTTTGTAAAGGATTTGGACTAAATTATGATTAATTTAAGATACTTTTGCATAGTATTCTAAAATAGAGATGCCCATAGTTTTTAATAAAAATATTGACGACGACACTGTTCTGGCTGTTTGGAAGATTGAAGAAACTGAAGCGCAGCTAATGTCGGGCTTACAACTAAAACAGCATGAGCTTGATGTGATCGCTTCACTCAACAATGGCAAACGATTACTCCATTGGTTAAGCACCCGATTATTACTTCGAAAGATGCTCAATACTTCCGAATATATCGATTGTCAGATGGACGAGCATGGTAAACCCTACCTTCCTAACCTGGGCTACCACATCTCCTTAAGTCATTCTTATGATTACGCTGCAGTTATCATCGGAAAAACCCGAAAAGTCGGGGTGGATATTGAATTAATTAAACACAAAGTTAAAACCATCAAACATAAGTTCCTGTCAGATATTGAACTTGCTCAAAAGCAAATAGGCGACAATGTAAATGGTTTGTATGTTTGCTGGTGTGCCAAGGAGGCTATTTTTAAATGGAATGGTAGAAAAGGCCTGGAATTTAAACAGCACATTCACATCAAACAATTCATACTCAAAGATGAGGGAGAATTAAACGCTTTAGTGGAATTGCCGGAAGGAACTCAGGAGCTAAATGTAAAGTACTTCAAAACCTCAGACGGCTATATGCTCGGCTACGTAGTGGCTTAATAGAATGAATAAGAACGTAGAATATATGGATTGGGGCTTACTTGACTATCAAGCTGCCTGGGACAAACAAGATGCTATCTTTGAAAGAACTGTTGCCCTAAAAACTCAGAACAGAACTAACGGAACTTCTTTGCCCACACCTAATTATTTGATCTTCTGTGAACACCCTCATGTATACACATTAGGCAAAAGTGGTAAACCTGAAAACCTATTATTAGATGAGCAGGGATTAAGAGATCAGCATGCTACCTATTACCAGATCAACCGGGGTGGAGATATTACTTACCATGGGCCCGGACAAGTCGTTGGTTATCCAATTCTCGATCTGGATAACTTCTTTACTGACATACA
>JACMPF010000138.1 GCA_014377665.1 Pedobacter sp.
CTTTTGAAATACCAGGAAATGTTGAATCGGCATAAATTGTCCATTTTGAATCAACTTAAAGCCATTGGCGTTAAGTTCTTTGGTAACCTGTTTAACGGTCATTTTATGCTCTTCTTTGATTGCTACCTGCGGATCCTCAGCTTTGTATTCAATCAACAACAATTTGCCTTTCGGTTTTAATGATTTACTAATCGCTCGCAATACTTCCTGTGGAAACAATAATTCATGGTAGACATCCACCATAACTGCTAGGTCCACAATATTTAGAGGCAACCCAGGTGATTTATCCGAACCTTTTATTACAACTACATTTGTTAATTTCAATTCCTTGCTTTTATCTCGCAGATACTTAATGGCATCGTCCTGAATTTCCACTGCATAGATCTGTTTTACCTTAGGAGCAATCCTAAAAGTATAAAAACCTGAACCGGCGCCGATATCTGCCACGACGGTAGTTTTAGTAACAGGCAATCTTGATATAGCAAGATTGGTGTTCTCTTCCTGAGATCTTGTATCCCTCTCTAGCCATGAAACACCTTCAAAGCTCATCACCTGAGCAATTTCCCTTCCCATGTAGACCTTGCCTGTACCGTTTGAGGATGGCTGCTTTTTGGTATAACCTTCAACCGATTGCTGAGCATTAAGTAAACATACCTGTAGAACAAGCATGGTCAGTATAATATATTTAATACGTTTCATTATAAGCATTTAGAGTATAATACGATTATTGGTAGGTTTGTTTAGCTAATAGTCTACCTTAATGAAATTAAAGATACACTTTCAGATTAATTACGTGTTCGTAATTACTTAAGTCGCAGATTTACAACGTTTACTTCGGGAACTTGGTTTTGTGTCCAAATAGTTCTCTAGTTTACGATGAAACGAACAAGCCTAGCCTTAGTTGAGGACTGAGAGTGGGTTAAGAGGGGTTTTATAGGGTAAAAGGGTACTTTTTCCCAAGCAGTCCCCTCTTAGTTCCCTTGTTGTTATCTAGATGATAAGTTCTTGGTGAAAATTACTAGGAAGTCAACATATATATTTGATAAGTGGATTTGGCGCCGACGGATGCGCGTTCAGAAAGGTAAAATTCTCCGAAGATTTCAACTGCATTTACCTGGACTGGATTCTTCAGTTAGCAGCTAATTGTAGAAGCGCAGACATATTTCTTAATTCCTTTCAGCTATCATTTATTTTTCGTATCTTTTTATAAATTAAACACTTAGCTGTTAAGCTAGACCTAAAGTTAATTGAAAAGCTGATAAAAAGCTGTTGGTCACTCCGGCAAGCCAAAGGCTTAAAAGCATTAGTTGTTTAGCTGATCCCACGCTGCTTTACTAAGCTCCGCAATTATGGAATCAATCGTTTTTTCGTTCTCTTTAGTATTGCTAACAAACGCAGCTACGGCGAAATGTTTACCATTAGGCATCGTGACAATACCGATATCATTGGAGGAGGCAGTCAGCCCTTCTTTGTTTGCACCAGAGTATCCTGTCTTGTGTGCAACTGATGTATTAGACGGCAGTAAACCTTTGATTTTATTTGGTCCGGAAGGGGAATCAGTCAGCACTTTCCAGAGAAAAGCGTGTGACTTTTCAGAAAGGACTTTTCTTTTATAGAATAAATTAAGCAATTGTATAGAGCAGTTAGAAGTAGTCCAATTGGTGAATTGAACCTTTTCATTTTTGTGCATTTCTTCTTCTGTAGCTACTATTGCTATATTTTGAACTCCTAGACTATGAATATAAGATTGAACCTTCAAAGGACCGCCCAGTAGCCTAAACAGGATATCGCAACCATTATTATCACTTTGACCCACAGTGAAAGTTATGAGTTCTGATAAAAGAATTTTAACACCTCCATTCGGATATTTATCTCTTAGAGGACTCCAAGTATCCGGTAATAAATCACTTTTTTTAATAAAAATCTTTTGATCGAGCAATAGTTTTCGCTGATCAACTTGCGACAATACCGCGAGAGCCAAATGAAATTTGTAGACGCTCTGCATTGGTAGATGCATATCTCCGTTCACACTATAGGTTTTCCCATTTTCCAGATCGATTACCGAAAACCCTATAGTAGCATGATATTTATCCACTATCCCCTGAAGAGTCGGTTGCAAATAATCAACTCTTTGAGCATAGATATTTACATCAAGTCCGACTATTAGAAATAACGCGATAAGATAGTTCCTTAAAATCCCCATTGTAAAAAGCGGCTAAGTTACTCTATTCTACCACGATCTAGATTACGTTTATGATAAATTCGCTGATCATCAAAATGGGGATGAGAATAAAACTTTTCCATATCATGAGTATACGGTTGTGAGGGCTCACTATCGGACCTAAAAGTATTTAATACTTTCTCCTCATACATCTCCGCAATTACATCATCAGTATAATCGGGCGCTGCATATAACTGGGCAATAGTTATTCCCGGCAAATATACTTCATCGTCAGTTTCATGTAATTCAGCCAATCCGATAGGTATCAAAATTCTCTTCGGTTCAATACCTTCCAAAGCAACATCTGCCACTATATATCTTACTTTTTTGCTCGATGGGTTGAACAACAAATTTCGTACTTCACCAAGCTGTTCTCCAAGATCGTCTTTTATGACCCATCCCTGTATTTCAGGATTACCATCTGCAATTTCATAGTCACTGCCTGCTAAAGACTCCAGCCTGCGGTATTCATTCGTTTCTTCTGTAGTCATATTTTAGTGTGTTTAGGGCGCAACTTCCAACGAGTCTAACGGTGCATTATCCGAAGTCATTGTGTTGTTTTTATTAAGGAAAAAATAGATTGCCAAACTTATTATTGCAATAAGGATTACATAAAGCCAAAATTTGCTGCCCCGTTTCTTTTGTACATTTAAATCTGCCATGTCTCGTATTTATTGAATAACCAATACCTTCACTATTTGTTTTTGTATAGATTAGGTTCTTTTGCAACTATGAAAATACTGGAATACTAAAGCTGAAAGTAGAGCCTTTTCCAAAATCGCTATCTACCCAGATTTCACCCTCGTGGCGGTGAATAATTTCTGCACAAAGATAAAGTCCAATACCGAATCCAGAAATTGAAAACATCTGATTTCCTTCTACCCTATAATAGCGTTCAAATATCTTAGCAGCATCTTGTGGTTTGATTCCCATGCCCTCATCTCGAACACTAACAAGCGCACGATTGTCTACTGTAATACAGGCTACATTGATTGTGCTACCGGCTACAGAATACTTTACCGCATTGCTGATAAGGTTGTTTATAACCTGTCCAATCTTATCTTTATCTGCATTTACAATCGTCTCTTCTACTGGCTCAAATACTATCTTATGACTGGAAATGGTATTAATAGATTCGTCCTCTGACTCTTTTACGAGCTGAGCAAGATCAAATACTTTGTGGTCAATATGGATTTTACCCGATTCTAGCCTGGATACGTTAAGAAATCCATTGATCATAGTTATCATTTTTCCAATCTGGGTATTGGTTTTCTCCAATGAACTGATTGCAAATTCATCTTCTAACTTTCTCATTTTAAGCAAAAGCATCTGAACATAACCCCGCATAGAAGTTAATGGAGTTTTCAGTTCATGACTCACCATTCCAATAAAGTCATTTTTTCGTTCTTCATCTTTGCGTCGTTCTGTGATGTCGTTTAGAACCCCAGTGAACGCTCTCTTCCCATCACTATCTTGCATTTTGCCGACTGCTCGTACCCATCTTATCTGACCATCACTGTAGCCTAATATCGGATATTCCATATCGAATGTATTATTGTTCTTGAATGAATGATCAAGTTGACTCAATACATCTGTACGGTAATTATCTGGTATTTGTTTAATAGCTGCCTCATAAGAAATGCGCTCCTCTGGATCTAGCCCGAAGAATGTTTTCATACTGGGCGATACTTTGAATTCTTTAGTTTCTGGATTTAGGGAAAATGAGCCCATTCCCGCAGCTTCCAAAGCGAGGCGTAAACTTTCCTCAGCACGCTGCAGCTTTTTACGTGCTACCACCTTGTCGGTAATGTCAATGGAAACAATTATAATAGCATAAGGTTTCTGATGCTCATCAAACATTGGCTCGTATACAAAATCCACATTGACTATTTTTTCCTTTCCATTCCTAATTAGCATTAACTCCTGCTCAACTGAATGAAAACTTTCTCCTGTTGCTAATACATGGGCAGTTATAGGCTCGTAGAATGAAGCTGCCTCTGCATTCACTTCCCAGTAGGGTTTATCGGATAGTTCTTCTCTTGTCTTTCCTATTAGTTCAAGAAAGGTATCATTAACTTCAACTACAGATAAAGGATTGCCCTGTATAATACACATGCCAACAGGGGCCTGTTTAACCATGTTTTTTATGTTTTCATCCTGCGATTTCAGTCTGTCAAGGGCTGTTTGTTTTTCGATGGCCTGAATATGCATAAGCTCTTGTACGCTTAGCAGCTTATCGTTAGACGCGACTAGTTCTTCATTAGAGGCATTCATCTCCTCATTAATCATTTGGATTTCTTCATTTGCGCGTTCCAGCGAAAATTCCCAATGTTTGCGATCAGTAATATCTATACAAGAACCAATATAACCCACAAAGTTGCCATCTCCATCAAAACGGGCTGGTATTTTAGCCAAGAGCCATCTATAACCATCCGACTTACTTTGAATTCGAAACTCACCTTTAACGGTAAGTTTTTCATTGTGAGCAGCTAAAAAATCATTAACCCAATTTACTTTATCATCAGGATGCATAAGATCTACCCAACCAAACTTTAGAAGTTCTTCTTCAGGTTTCCCCGTTAAATCAGACCAGGCTTTATTAAAATATATGGCATTGCCAGTTGCGTCTAACATTGAGATCAAAACGTCGCTAGTTTCTGCCATAGTTCTAAAACGGCTTTCACTATCCTGAAAATCCTTCTGACTTTTTATTGCGGTCTGTTTTGCGAGTTCCAATTCGGTTACATCACTGGCAAAACATAGTACACCCGTGATGATACCTATATCATTTCGCATAGCCTGATAGCTGAAGTTATAATAGAAAGTCTTACGTTCACCGTCGATAAGCATATCCACCTGGTCATTCTTAGCAATATACATTTCACCGGTCCTAAAAACATTTTTAAGTAAGTGAATAAAAGGCTGGTCACTTAGTTCAGGTACTGCATGAATAAAGCGCATTCCTATTACCGATTCATCTTTGCCCCAAGCTTTTAACGTGGCTCTGTTAGCCACCGTTATTACAAGGTCTTCTCCAGTACACAGGTAAACTGGATATGGAGAGGCTTCAACTATTCGCTGGTAGATGCTTTCTGTTGATTTCACAGTGTAACGTTTAGGTTCGTGGTTTTTGATAATAACGTAATAACTGACACCCCCCCCAATTTGTTTCTCAGCTTAAACAAAAAACGACAAATAATAAAAAGCTGACTACTTCAAGGTCGCATAGTTGTAGAACTGCATTTTGCCATTCCCTATCACCTGAATTTTTTTTAAGTCTTCAGTACCGTTTCTATTCCGTAAATGCAAAGTGACAGTGTTCTCACCGAACGTCAATGGAATTCTGGCATAATTAACCACACTTGGTAAAGATTGCCAGTTACGCGTGTCGGCCTTTTCAGATAGTAAACTATAAAGCTGTAGTCCAAATCCAAGCCCTTCAAGTATGGTATTATCTTTTCCGTTCTTTCCGGAACCTTTGGAGCTCTTCTTCAGCATATATTCTGCACTTTTTTTAACCGCCAGCCGGGTTAAAGTTTTGCTCATTTCTTTTATGAAGCGTTGATCAAGTGTTTTGAAAGCAAGAGTATTGATATCTTCAGTTTTCTCAAATGAAACAGTGTCAAAAGTGGTTGAAAGAGTGGCGGTTGAATAGTAAGCTGGTTGTGCAACGTATTTAGGGTAGGTGGCTCGTAAACTAGAAAGTCCATTTAGACCAATATCTCCGGCACCCTGATACGGAATAAATACATTCCCGCCATTGGTAAATACGAGACTTCCATTGCTGCCTTTAATCAGAGAGAAGAAAAATTCTTCCTGTTGCTTTACAGGTACAACTCCATTTTCCCAGAAGAAGATCAGTTCTCCACCACTATTTTGTGTCTTGGCTACATACGTTTTTTTAAACTGCTCTTCAAACTCCGATAACTCTGACATGAATCCATTTTTAGCAGCCATCCGCATCACATCTTCCTTGAGTATTTGGGGCATAGTTGTACCGTACCAAGTTTGGTCTTTTGCTCCCTGGTAAACTTCCACAGCATTCCGGTAAGCAATGAAAGCATTATTTACATCACCTGTACTTTCGTAGATAAGGCCTTGCAAAGTCAATGAGAAAGCATCTTTGGAGTAACGATTGTCTTTATTGTTAAACTTATCATCCTGTTCCTGTCCTTGCAGGGTAATGCGTCTTGTCTCAACAACTGCTTCATCCGGCTGATGGAGGTATAAATAGTTTAAGGCTTTGTAATAATGAATCATGAACTTTTCGAAGTCTTCTCCTTTATAATTTTGAGTCATGGGATTTACCAGTGTACCAACTAAAACATCACCTATTCCACCATTCCCTTTCTCAAGAAGGCCATCAGCTTCATTAAAGTAATTATTGCTTGCCTCATATTCTCCGTTCAAGTGACTCATCTTACCTCTTTCCATAAGAAATAGTAATTTATTTCGGGGCTTCTGAAGTAAAGAATTTTTGTCGAGTTCCTTACCGGCATCTGCATAATTACCATCCCTAACCTGTTTATAGTAAGTTCCGATCTTGTCGTTGTAACTTGCGCAGCTGGAAAGAAAAAGTATTAATCCGAAAGCAATTGATGCTTTAAATGTTGGTTTGATCCTGATCATAAGTGTTTAAGCCGTAAAAAGAGTGGCCTAGTTTTTAACTACCTTAGTGATCTTTTTGTCACCAATCCACACTACTTCATTGGTTTGGATATCAGTTAACTCCAGATTTACCTGGTAGTAGACTACTTTATTTCTTTTGTGGGAATCTACTATAGAGTTAATTGATCCCTGCAGTATATAATCCGCACCATTCTCCATTCCAAATTTCTTCATCGTGGAAACAGTTGAATTGTCTTGCTGATCAGCTTTTTCTGCCCGAAGTTCCTCTCTTTTTTTTCCACCCTGTACCAATCTCACTGCGCCATTCTGAAGGAAAGATTGCTCTACATCTTTAACAAATGTTTCTGCATCAATGTGTTCATGGCTTCTATTTTGGACCAGGCCAACAATTATTGTAGGTTTTTTGCCCGCTTTAGCTTCTAAGTGCGTAGACAACCATTTGCTGGAAGTAATACTTTTAGTCATTTCAACAGCCACTATTCTGGAATCAGTTACGTTCCAATTACCACTAATGTCTGGAGCACTTTCTGTACTGATACGTGTAACTTGTCTGGCACATGAAGTAATTGCAATTACCAAAACTGCAATAGCGATGGTATTTTTTAATTTGTTTAAGTTCATTATTTGAAGGATATGTTTTATGAATTAATTTAAGTTTCACCAGCCGTAATTGTAGCCACTTCTCCAGGACCTGCGGCCGTAGTTTTCGTAACCCCAATTATTGAATCGCATGGTTGGATAAAAATGGGAGCCTCCATAGTAAGAATTATTGTAAAGGCCACTGTTGTAATTGCTTTCGCGACGAAGCTTTCGTTTTTCTTCTCTGGCTTCGTACCAATCGTATGCTTTATAAGTTTGCTGAAGTGTGGTCCCCTGATTTCGAGTTAAAGAATCAGACATATTCATATATTTTGCCCTGCTCTTTTCGTAGCGTGGATTCTGGTCTTTCTCTAGATTTGCCTGTTGAGCGTAGCTGTTTAGATTGAATGTTAACCCCAATAAACAGCTCGCTATCGTCATCAAAGTTCTTTTCATGTTACAAATATGTTGTTGTTCTTTTGTAAAGACGATAAAAAAAAGAAAAGGTTACAAAGCCCAAATAATAATGGCGGCCCAAAGTTGGTCCGCCATTATATAATTGCCTATTAGAATCCTTATTTAGCAGGAGTGATTGTTATGGTCTTAATATTGACAGGGTTCCAACTTGCCTTGTCGGAAGTAAGGGAAATTTCATTTTTGCCAGCTTTGTTGAATGTAAATTTCCCTAAGGAAACTTTTTTATAAGTTGTATATCCTCCAGTCGATGGCACCTCGGTGCTTAACGATTCAGTACCGGATGTAACCTTGAATTTACTGTCTCTTTCTGCAGCAACAGAAGTCTCCAAGTTATAAGTTCCAGGTTGCTTAACAATGAACTGCCAGGTTGCTGAAGCCTTAGAATCGACCCAGTATCCAATGTTTTGATCACTACCACCTTCTGCCCGCATTGCCTCTCCGCCTGCAACTATGTTGAAGTCGGCAAGGCCTGGTAGCAAAGTGATTGTTCCATTTCTTTCCTGCGTTTGAATGTATGGTGTCACTTCAGGCGAGCCTTTAACTGTTAGTTTTATTACTGTTGACACTAGATCCAATGCTTTTTTCGGAACGTTTATGAATAAATTCCCATCGGATTTTCCGGTTACCAATGCTGCTCCCTTAGCTAAAAGCTTAGCAGATATTATTGCATTTTGAAGACCAGGCACTACTAATTTCCCATCTTCAGGCCAGTTGTATACCTGTAAATAAATATCTGTATTCCCATTGGGTAATGCCTTGGTTGTTGCTCTACCCCATGGCAGAACTTTAAAAGGGCTCGCTGAACTTCCATAAATAGATTCACTATTTATTTTCATCCATCTGCCAATATCTTCTAATCTGCTTACTATTTCTGGCGGAAATTTTCCAGTCGCTTCCGGACCAACGTTTAACAAATAGTTACCACCTTTTGAAGCCGTTTCTATTAGGTTACGAATTAATAAGGTGCTTGTTTTCCAATTGTGGTCGTTGGTTTTAAAGCCCCATGTATCATTCATAGTCATACAAGTTTCCCATAAACCTTTGATGCCTGTTGAAGGAATGTATTGTTCAGGAGTAAATAAATCGCCTTTAACATCACCACCTAACCTATCGTTAGTGATAATATGAGGCTGTAAACTAAGTAAGGGTAAGAATTTTGCAGCCCGTTCTTTGGTCATTTCAGTTGGCACATCCCACCAGAGTTCGCAAACGTCACCATAGTTGGTCAAGATCTCTTTTACTTGTGGAATAGCTACTCTATCAAGATAGTCGTCGAAACTTCCCTTCTGAGCAGGATCCCAGCCACCATGCGCTATCCCACCACCTTTATTGCCCCAATCGTTTGCCTGAGAGTAGTAGAAGCCCAGTTTCATTCCGTATTTGCGACAAGCATCAGCAAGTGGACGGATCAAATCTTTTCCATAAGGAGAGGATTTCACCACATTCCAGTCGCTAGCTTTAGAATCAAAAAGTGCGAAGCCGTCGTGGTGTTTAGTGGTGATAACTATATATTTCATCCCAGCAGTTTTTGCCATTTGTACCCATTGTTCTGGATTGTATTCTGTAGGATTAAATTTCTGAGCATAATCCTTGTAGGTTGCGACAGGAATTTTTGCGTCACTCATTATCCATTCGCCAAGACCGGGGATGTATTTACCTCCATAATCTCCCGCAGGTATGGTGTAAACACCCCAATGGATAAACATTCCGAAACGAGCTTTTTCCCACCAGGCAGTTCTTGATGTCTCTATTTTTGCCGTAATGCGTGATTTTTTAGTTAAGGTGTCAATTTTAATTTCAGCTTGAACAGTTACGGATAAGGCAATTGCGGAAACACCTAAGAGCAAGCTCTTGGACAGCAGGTTCATTTTGGTCATATAGTCTTTGGTTATTTTGTGTTGTAATGTAAAAATAGCCAAGTATGATGCTGGATTAATAAGCAATAATGCTTTTTATTTAAATGATTTTGGCAGGCATGAGTTAATTTTGCTGTGCTATGACAACTCGTAAAATTTACTATCGACACTGTTACCTATGAAAAAGCCCAACTTCTCCGGCTTGCTTCTTATTTTTTTTTTCAATTCTGGCACCTTCTCTTTGAACTCCACTAAAACCTTTTCGATATCCTGATCGTCAGGTATATTTATAAAAATATGATTGCGGTCGCTAGCAATCAGCCATCCGTTAAATTTCTGTTTTAAAAGTAGTGCTATCCACTCTTCCTTGTAAGCGTTCATAACGTAAAATTAGCAAATCTTCTAATAAACATGCTTTAGATTTGTTGGAAAATTATGCGTTTTTCGTAGGCTTTTATTTGGCTCCAGGTTTACAAGGCCTTACTAGGGCTCTGAAATGATTTGTAAATAGTTGTATCAAATTACCTTCTCTCAGACAAATCTAAACTCTAACTCCTTAATTCTAAATAATTAAATCCTTAATTTAGAAATGTTCAAATTATTCCTCGCGTTATGAAAACTAAAACAATACTTCTCTCTCTTTCTGCAATCTTCTTTTTGTCATTCAATGTTTCTGCACAAGCAGTGCAAGGAGGCATCAAAGTAATCTATTCATCGCTACAGAAAAAAGCGGCTAATGCTCCTTCCTACTATTTCAATGATGTTTTGATGGAGCAAAAAATGCTTTTTTTCGATCCAGGGCACATTGAATCGATTAATATCAAGGAGAATAGCCAGTTTGGTGAAATTTATATCAGAACGAAGCAGGCATATAAGTTAACCTTTCTAACTCCTGTTCAGATTAAAGATAAGTATGCACACTTAACTGCTAAATCAGTTCTATATTTTATAGATGGCACACTCGTAGATGAAAATAATACAAGCGTTGAAGAAGGTTTTGTTTTATCTATAAACGTTGTGACAACCAAA
>JACMPF010000016.1 GCA_014377665.1 Pedobacter sp.
TTGGCGCAGCAGCAGGTGGTGTAATTGGTGCTATTATAGGTAAGAAAGCAGGTAATACAGCAGTTGGTGCCGTTATAGGCGCTGCGGTAGGTGGTACAGCCGGTGGATTTATCGGTAAACGAATGGATAAGCAAGCTGCAGAGATTCAAAATGCAATTCCTAATGCTGAAGTAATCCGTGAAGGCGAAGGAATTATTGTTAAGTTCGACAGTGGCATTTTGTTCGGCTTTGATAAGGCTAATTTAACTGCACAGGCCAAAACTAATGTTCAATCATTAGCTAGTTCATTGAACCAATATCCAGGAACAGATATCAAAGTAATTGGACACACTGATAATAAAGGTACTGAAGCTTACAATATGGGCTTATCTGAAAGACGTGCGGCTGCGGTTAAAGCATATGCAGTTTCTCAAGGCGTACCATCTTCTCGTTTGTTAACAATTGGTAAAGGTTTCTCTGAGCCAATCGCAGACAATACTACAGATGAAGGCAGAGCAGCTAACCGTAGAGTTGAGGTTGTTATCGTTGCCAACGAATCTTTGAAAAAAGAAGCTCAACAACAAGGAAAATAAACCATAAAAATATTTAAGAAAAGCCATGTGTAATATTTACACGTGGCTTTTTTATTCTTCACTGTAGATATCGTCAAAATACTGGACAGCCAGAGACTTTAATAGTAGCTCTTGTTCCATCATAGCAAACGATGGAACAGGCTTTATCAGCTTCCAATGAGGCCAACCATCCTGATCAAGACCTTCTAGCTCGTAAAAGCCCATCTCACTAAGCAAACGGCAGGTAGCAATATGCATAAGTTCTTCCTTCTGGCGTTTACTGTACTTCCCTGGCCCTTTACCTAATTCTTGAACTCCAATCAGGAATAAGATAACTTTTAAGTCTGGAATATCAGAATCAAACTCGGCGACGATTTTGTTTTGCAACTCTTTCCATCTCGCATGTATTTCCGCTGGTTTCATAAAGCAAAGATACAATTAGCAGCTCTAGTTTATTCAAATAATTGTAGTGTTTAGCCAAGTGTTTTAGTATTTTTAGCCATATGAACAGAGAAATTATAACAGGTATATTAGCATACGGAATGTCTGGAAAGGTGTTCCATGTCCCATTTATTCATAGTCACCCTGGGTTTAAACTTCATGCAATAACAGAAAGAAATACAAAACAGGCCGCATCCGATTACCCCGGCATAATAAGTTACGATACCGTTGATGATCTCATAAATGATCCAAGTATAGAACTTGTGATTATAAACACGCCAAATTTTACTCATTATGAGTATGCCACTAAAGCGCTGAAAGCAGGTAAGCATATATTGGTTGAAAAGCCCTTCACAGCGACAATTGAAGAAGCAAAAGAACTTTTTCACTTAGCGGACACATGGGGTAAACAAATATTCTTTTATCAGAACAGGCGTTGGGATAGTGATTTTTCTGCCGTCCGACAAGTAATTGAAAGCGGCGTTTTAGGGAAGCTTAATGAAGTACACTTCAGATATGACAGATACCGCAATGTTATTGGCCCTAAAACATTCAAAGAAGAACCATATTCAGCCAGTGGACTAATGTATGATCTTGGTCCACATTTACTAGATCAGGCGATTAGCGTTTTTGGTAAGCCAGATACCTTCCATAAAATTCTTGGTAAAAACAGAAAAGGAACTAAGGTAGATGATTACTTTTCTATCCACCTCGGCTATCCAAATAGCGTAAATGTATTTGTTCATTCCAATTTACTTTTGGTGGATGCATTGCCTGCATTTGTACTTCACGGTGATCAGGGATCTTTACATAAAAAACGATCCGACATTCAGGAAGAACAATTACTAAAAGGAATGAAGTTAACAGAAGAAGGCTATGGTATCGAGCTATCCGGAAATGAAGGAAAACTAACGTTAATAGACGAGACCGGAAAGAAAACTGTGCATTCAGTTGAATCGCTAGCGGGTAGCTATCTACCTTTGTTTGATGCAGTGTACGATGCTATTGTTAATAATACTCCTTATCCTGTTACCAGAGACCAAGTATTAACCCAAATAGAAATTCTACAGGCTCCCTAGTAGCGCGACGGTGAATTCTGTGGGCACTTCAATATGCGGAATGTGTCCACAGGATTCAAATTCAATGATCTTTGCACCAGGAATCTTTGCCGCAGTCTGCTTACCAAGCAGCTTATATTGCCCATGAATCGCTTGTTGATCTGGTGATATCAAAGATTTTCCTAAAATGGTCTTGTCTTCTCTTCCAATAAACAA
>JACMPF010000139.1 GCA_014377665.1 Pedobacter sp.
AAAACTCCCGCCAATAACGGGAGTTTTTTTATGGGTTAAAATTCGTTACCACAATTAAAGCAATGGTGTGTCTTCTTCGCATTAAATGGATAAATCATTAGTAATATAGAAAAAAGCATAGTGAGTATACTGAAACGATTTTTAGTAGCCTGAACATATCCTACGTGATCAGAGCCGCATTTCGGACAAATTTCGTCTGACTTCATTTCTTCTGAAATCCTCTCGGAATGGTTATCAAACCCAGCCACCTCATCTGCCAGAGTCACTTGGACGTGCTGGTCATCTAATACCTTCCTTGCCGCCATTACATCATATTCAAACAAATGTAGTTTCACTCCACCAATTGCCTGGTTGTACAAGGGATTAATGGTAGTTGTATTTTCATCTGAAAGGAAACACTGAATTCCACTATCCACCAGCCGCTCCTTGACAATATTCGCCTCTATAGGGTTATAGTAAGTCTCAAAAACAACAATTTTATCCATAAGTATTTTACTGATATTCTGAAATATAATAAAAATGGCAGAAAATACGCTATTGCGAAAGAAAGTCCCTGAACCAATATCCGGAATCCTTAATAGTCCGTTCCTGAGTTTTAAAGTCGGTATAAATTAATCCAAACCGCTTATCGAAACCTTCAGCCCACTCGAAGTTATCCATTAATGTCCAGGCCATGTATCCGGTAATTTTTATGCCTTCGTTCTTGACTTTGAGTAAGGCAGTTAGATAGGCCTCAAAGTAGGCAATACGCTCCTGATCGTGAATCCTGCCCTTAGGGGCAACTATATCCTTATAGGCCGCACCATTCTCTGTAATCATCAATTGCTTGATCTTTGGATAGGCGGCAAATTGCTTGATGATATTGTAGAAACTATCTGCGTTAACCTCCCAGCCCATTGCCGTGAATGACTTCTTACGTGATTTAGCTTTTACTTCCCAAGCTTGAAGTACGGGGACAAAAGGACTATATCTAATTGTTAAAGGAAAATAATTCTGCAATCCGATATAGTCGAAATCGAAAGTTAAACGTTCTGTATGCCGCCAGGTTGAATGCTTGATAGCAAACTTCTCTAGAAGCTCCCAATCGGCTGTTGGGTATCCCATCCCTAATACTGGTTCAATAAAGAGCCTGTTTACAAGGCTGTCCATACGTTTTGCGGCGAGGTGATCAGCATCACTCTCCGTAAAAGGAATTATCTCAGAGCATGAAAACGTTGTACCAATGTTGGCATTGCGCACTTCCGAACGTAAAATTTTACCACCATCTGCTTGTGCAATTGCCGCATGGTGGACAGCAGAAAAGAAGTTGGTTAAACCCGTCTGACCAGGTGCATGAATGCCAAGCATATAACCTAGGGATGTAAAGCCAAAAGGCTCATTTATCACGATCCAATTCTTTACTTTGTCACCATATTCTTGGCCACATAATTCTACAAAACTATTGAAAGCGCCATTTACACTAAAAGATGCCCAGCCACCTTCTTGCTCGAGGGCTTCTGGTAAATCCCAATGATAAAGCGTAATGTATGGCGTAATACCTAATCTTAAGCACTCATCAATTACTTCGTGATAAAACTTAATCCCTTCCTGATTGATTAGGCCGGAACCAAACGGCAACAGCCTTGGCCAGGAAATAGAAAAACGGAAAACTTTAAAGTTCAATAGTTTGACAAAAGCAAGATCATCACGAAAACGATGGTAGAAGTCGCAAGCTTTCCCTGGCTTCTTAGAAAAAGTGTCCCAGATAGAGGGGCCTTTGCCATATTTATCAGGAGCACCTTCAATTTGAGCAGCGGCAACCGCTATACCCCATAAAAAATCATCACCAAAATCTGAAGCTTTAATCATTCAAAAACCTTTAAGCCGCAATATGAGGTTATCATATTAACATACTGTTAACCTTAACTCATTAATTTTGCTAGCGGGAATTAGTTAAGTGCCAACCCTATCTCTTTCAATAACAAGGCAGCATTGAACGTCTTACATGGCCCATGTTTTAACTTATAGTCGAAGTTCATTTCCCCCTTAGAAAGCTGGATGTCAAAGTGGTAATTCCTTACTTCATTAGGATGATCACTCTCCATTTCGGAGAGTTGAAGATCATGAGTAGCAAACAAAGCAGGTGTACGCTGATTAATTAGCTTTTCTATAAATACCTTTGAGCCAAGATACTTGTCTTTACTGTTCGTTCCTCTAAGCATTTCATCAATCAATACAAATGAATATGGATCATTAGCACTAAGGTCTAATATCATTTTTAGCCGGTTCAATTCTGCCTTAAATGTAGATGTTTGATCATTCAAAGAATCTTTGATCCTCATGTAGGAAACAAGACTAAAAATAGAAAGCGACAATCTTCTTGCACAAACGGGAGCACCTGCAAAGGCAAGTATCATATTGATTCCAAGTGTTCGCAAGAAAGTACTTTTGCCTGCCATATTTGAACCTGTTACAATATCCGTAGTAGGTGTACTATTAAGTTGAAAATCATTCAATACACGTTGGCATTCAGGAATTAGCGGGTGACCTATCGCTTCGGTTTCGAAATTGAATTCCTGTGTAATCAATGGAAAAATCCAACTCGGCTCGTTATGTGCAAGTGTGGCAAAAGAAATTAATTCTTCAAAGTGGCTAATTGTTTCCAGCGCAGAGACTAAGCTCAGGGCAGATTTTTTGTGCCATTTATCCAGGCGGATAGCACAACGGAAGTCCCATAACAAAAAGCCGCGTAAAAATGGTGCGAGCAAAAAGTTTAAACCAGCATCAAGTGCATCAATAATTTTAGATAGCTTTCTAATTTCGTCGATCAAAGATAAATTAGTGCCCTCAGTCCCGAACAGCCTATTTATGTAGACACTTTTCCAAGTCACACTTCTAGTCCATGCAACAGTATCTGCCAGGGAATTACACAGCTCTGCACTTTTACCAAATCCCTTATAAATACCAAAAACACCTTTGCGGTAAACAAATACCAGCGACAAATTAAAAAGGAAATCCAAACCAAATATCTGCCATAAAATCCCCCCATAAGCTATGGCAGCGGCTAACAATGCGGCAGCAATGAAAGGTGCAACCTTCGTGTACATCCGGATAAATCTACCTTGAATAAAGGTCAACTGTCCAGGCATTTCCTGACTAACTTTGTATTTCAACATTTCCAATTGTTCAGGTTCCTGGTTTTGCAACCCAGCCCTGAAATGAAATGTCTTATCAATATTCTCTATAAATTCTTTGATGGCTTCTTGTCTTTCAGCTATCTCTGTTGCAGGAGAGGATCGTCCCAAGCGATCCGCGAGAAGCTTCATCCCTGTTATTGTATTGGACCGGTTAACTAAAGCATAAAGTGACCCTGGTCCATAGATATCAAGATCGGAAGCATATGGATGGAGTTCTGACGTAAAGTTGTTCCCAGTATCGTAACCTTGCTTACCACTTAGAATAACATTCACTTCGTTTTCGAAAATAAAATGAAGTTTCTTGGCATAGCTAAGTTGTCCCTGAAGATTTACCTGCTTTTTCACCAGGTATAAAAAGAATATGATTGGAAAAATTAATAACACACCAAGTAACCAATGGAAACCTTCGCTAATGATCAGTGCGACAATAAGTATCTCTACAACAAAGGACCCCAATCTAGATAATGACACTTTATTCAGGTTACCCTTAAGCTTTTCAATCTTTATTTCCTGAACTTCAATATCCTTATGATATGAAGCTAAAATACTTTCTCTTGTTTTAACCATTATATTTGACATGAAATAATTAAGACATCAGCTTTGCTACCGCACCGTTGATTTGATAAAGATAGCGTGATGACCCGTAAAAATTGTAATTGATGAAGATAACTTTACTTGTTGTCGGGAAAACTGAAGATAAATATCTGATAGAGGGGATAGATAAATATCTGGGAAGGCTTAAGCATTACATTAACTTTAATATGCTGATCATACCTGACATCAAAAACACTAAAAACCTCACAGAAGCACAACAAAAAGCTAAAGAAGCAGAACTAATTCTGAAGCAAATAAACAATCCTGACCTTGTGATCCTTATGGATGAACGGGGTAAAAAATACACCTCTGTCCAGTTTTCAGAGTATTTAAACAAACACATGATTGGAAGTGTTCAGCAGTTGATATTTGTAATTGGTGGCCCCTATGGTTTTGACCAAACAGTTTACGATCGGGCCAACGGTAAAATATCGCTATCAGATATGACGTTCTCTCACCAGATGGTCCGCCTCTTTCTTGCTGAGCAACTCTATCGTGCTTTCAGCATTCTAAAAGGCGAGCCCTATCACCATGAATAATTCTATGGAAAACTACCTCATAATTCATCATTAAGTAAAACGAAAAGATGCGTACACCTGCAGATTTTAAAAGAAAATACGAGTTCAAAAGTAAAAGAAAGGGAGATCGAATGGGCTATATCATAGCCATCGTAATTTCTGCAATCGCACTATTACTCTTTTGGTATTTTGGCTAATGAGATAAAACTGTCAGTTACTTCTTCAGGGTTAGTGATTTGATCAGGTCAGTTTCCTCTTTCTTATAGGGGCTCCCATCAGCTCTAAATATCTCATGAAACCAAAGCTTTGGCTCAGAACCATCTTTTATTGGCTCATCCCAAGCATATTTGGTGTTTGTCTTACCATCAACCAATCCCCAGTTTATCGCAATAATCTTTTGATCCTTCAACATCGGTAGTATAGTTTCAAAAGTGCTTCCGTTTCTTCTTGCCATATATTCAGTGCAAATTAGCGGTCTTTTTGAGGCTTTCAATTCATTAATTCGCTTCTGATGTATTGGAGCTTTATCATAACTATGATAGGTTATAACATCGCTGTTAGCTATTTGAAAAACATTCAATTCCTTTAAATTGTCATCCCACACACCTGCGGATAATGGTTGTAATGGGTTAATCTCCCTGGCCCAACTGAACACCGCCTTGAGTAGAGGCATAGACTTACTTCCATAGCCAGAGTTGCCTGGCTCATTATATAGATCCCAGAGAAGAATTCTTTTGTCGTTACCAAAAGTCTTAAGGATATCCTGAACATAAGCTTTTAAATATCCCCACTGATTGGGGTCATCATGAACTGCCTGAAGCGGGCTTCTTAACCAACCTGAATTGTGAACACCTGGTTTTGGAGCTGGCTGAACGCCTACAGTACCACTAGCGTTCCAACAATCATCAAAGAAAACCAATAGTGGCTTAATCTTATGTTTCTCTGCTAAGGCTAAAAAAGTATTAATATTCTTCTTGAATCCTGTGGCATCCTGTTTCCAGGCCAGGTCATGTAAATAAACCCTTAGGGTTTTCAATCCGATTCCTTCTGCCCAACTCAATTCTTTGTCAATAACAGCAGGATCAAACGTAGCTGACTGCCAGAATTCCAGCTGATTTATTGCATTAGCAGGCGTATAATTTGCGCCTGCCATCCATGGAAGTTTAGCGTACCAGTCGGTGGCTTTTTTTTCTGTCCATTTTACAGTTTGTGCAGATGCGCTAAAACTGGTAATTAAGATTAGGACGGCAAATAGAAAGCTTTTAGAATTTATCATATCAATTTGGTTAATGGAGCCGATGAAGATAATGATTTTTAACTGCAATTTCCTATCTTTGCCTTGCATTAAACGCCATTTGCACCGGTATCAATGAATTATGACCTATCAAACTTTACTCTATTACTGCTATAGCTATATAGCAGACGCAGAACAATTTGCGGCAGATCACCTAGCTTTCTGTAAGTCCTTAAATCTTGTAGGCCGAATTATTGTGGCTGATGAGGGGCTAAATGGTACGGTTTCCGGTACTAAGGATGCATGTGAAGCTTACATGGCATACATCAAAGCCGATGAACGCTTTAGAAAGACCGACTTTAAAATAGACGACGTTGATGCCCCTTCCTTCATCAAAATGCATTGCAGGTACAAATCTGAGATCGTTCATTCCGGCCTCAGAGATCCGAACATCATCGACCCAAATAAACAGACAGGGAAACACCTAGAGCCTATAGAGTTTCAAAAAATGATAGATCGGGAAGATGTAGTTATCCTGGACGTTCGTTCTAATTATGAGCACAATCTGGGAAGATTTAAAAATGCTGTTACATTGGACATAGAGAATTTTAGAGAATTTCCTGAAAAGATCAACGAGCTTGCTAAATACAAAGATAAAAAAGTCCTCACCTATTGTACAGGTGGTATAAAGTGTGAAAAAGCATCTGCACTATTACTTCACCATGGATTTAGTGATGTTTATCAGTTACACGGGGGCATCATAAAATACGGAAAAGAGGCAAAAGGAGAAGATTTTGAAGGCAAGTGTTACGTTTTTGATAATCGAATTGCAGTCGACGTGAACAAAGTCAACCCCTCTGTAGTATCTACCTGTTACAATTGTGGAAAGATTACACCAAAAATGATCAACTGTGCAAATCCTGAATGCAATGAGCATGTTACCCAGTGTGATGATTGCTGTAATGACCTCGAGGGATGCTGCTCAATTAGCTGCACAAGCAATCCTAGAAAGCGTCCTTACGATGGAACAGGTTATTATGTGAAGGTTCCGCAGCAAGTAAAAGCACCTGCTACCGGATCCTAATTCATGAAAAAAATTAGCAAAGCCTATTTCGTTTTTGTAATTATTACAGCACTCGCAAATGCACTACAGGCTCAGGATATTAAAAGTATAGGTGTTCCATACGTCCAGAATTATTTGAAGGCAGAATACCTTTCCGGAAATCAAAACTGGGCGGTAGCCAAAGATGACAAAGGAGTAATGTATTTTGCTAACGCTGAAGGCTTGCTAAGTTATGACGGGGGGTATTGGCAGCTAAATAAGATGCCCAATAAGCAAATTGTCCGATCTGTAGCCACAGGTAATGGCAAAGTTTATGTAGGTGCTTTCGGCGAATTTGGATTCTGGTCCATAAAAAAAGGCCGGTTCACGTACACCTCACTAACCAGTCTCATTCCGAATCATAAGGGCATAAAAGACGAGATCTGGAAGATATATACCGATCGTAGACGGGTTATTTTTCAGTCGTTCTCCAACATCTATATTTTCCAAAATGGGAAGATAGAGGTAATCAGCGGACCAGGGATCTATCTATTCATGCACAAGGTAGGCGACCGTCTTTATGTGGAATCTTTAGGTAGAGGATTATTTGAATTAAAAGCAACTAAACTTATCCCTTTAAATAACACAGGCAACATCAATCCGTCACAAATACTATCTATACTTCCTTATAAAGATGGTAAACTGTTGATTGGAACAAGTAAAGGCGGACTATATGTTTATGATGGACAGCAATATGCTATATTTAATTCTCCCGCTAATACTTTTTTAAAAACGCATCAACTAAATAACGGAACCCGTTTGCTTAATAAGTATTATGCCTACGGCACCATATTAGATGGGATTATCATCATTGATGAATCAGGAAATATTATTCAGCGTATTAATAAGTCTCATGGATTACAAAATAACACAGTACTTAGTCTCTTTACTGATAACACTCAGAATCTTTGGGCTGGGTTAGACAATGGGATTGACAGGATAGAATTGAATTCCCCACTTTATTTTTACTTTGACAAAAGCGGTCAGTTTGGAACAGTTTACTCTAGTATAACGTATGGAAATTACATCTACTTGGGCACAAATCAAGGCCTCTTTTATAGTCCTTGGCCTGCAGGAAATGGAAGCTCATTCGATTTTAAATTAATCCCTGGATCACAAGGCCAGGTATGGGACCTCACTGTTCTAAATGGACAACTTCTTTGTGGTCACAATGACGGAACATTCAGGATAGCGGGAGCAACTTTTGAGAACATATCATCAATAAAAGGGGCTTGGACAACTAAACCTTTATTAAACAACCCCAATTATTTAGTACAAGGAAGCTATACTGGATTAGTTATATTCAAGAAGGATGCCTCAGGAAATTGGATATTTTCGCACCAAATTACAGGTTTTACTGAACCGTCTCGACACGTAGAGCAAGATATTCGGGGCGACATTTGGGTTAGCCATGCCTATAAAGGACTTTACAAAATCAGACTTAGTGCAGATTTAAAGAAAGCGGTAAGTATAAAAAGTTATACTACCAAAAACGGATTATCTAGCGAATTCAATATCAACATTTTTAATGTGGAGAATAGAATTGTATTCTCTACAGATAAGGGTTTTATGCTTTATGACGAAATCAGCGATAAATTCTCTAAGTACGAAAGTCTGAATAAAAAACTTGGTGGATTTTCTACAGCTAATAAAATCATTAATGCAGGATCCGGTAAGTATTGGTTTATTAATGATGGGAAGGTAGGCATCGCTGACCTTACAGAGGGTGATAAAATTAAGGTGGATTCGAATCGATTCAGCATGCTTGATGGCAGAATGGTTCAGTACTATGAGAATATTAGTAAAATAAGCAATAAAATATACCTGATTAGCGTGGACGATGGTTTTGTGATCTACAATGCTGCTGATACTAGAGCTTATAATTCTGGAAAGCTTCCCGCGGTGTTAATCAGGAGGGTCGCAGATGTAACAGACACCTACAAACTGATCACGGAAAATATTGACAATAAGACTATTCCAGAAATATCTTACACTAGAAACAATATAAGGATAGCCTTTGCCCTACCTTATTACAGGAAGTCAAAAATTAGATTTCAATACTACCTTGATGGGTACTCGAAACAGTGGTCAGACTGGACGGAGTCTTCTGAGAAAGACTTTACAAACTTAAACGCGGGATCATACATTTTTAAAGTAAGAGCAAAGATCAATGAAGGTGCTATAACCAGCATTTCTATTTTTAAATTCAAAATTTTGTCTCCTTTCTATGCCTCTGGAATAGCTATAATCCTTTACATAATTGTTATTGCAACCTCATTAGTATTATCTAAAAAGCTTTACGATAAGAAATTGCTCACCGACAAGCAAGTACTTAGACGCAAACTAGAACTAGAAAAAGAAGAGTTTATCAAAAAAGAAGCTGAAGCCACTGAAAAGCAGATCATCAAGTTGCAAACAGAAAAGCTACAAGGAGAACTGGCTGGCAAAAACCGGGAAATTGCAAACTCTGCTATGAGTCTCGTTTACAAAAATGAATTGTTGCAAAAACTGAGTCAGGAAATGTATAAGCTGAAAGACTCCAGTGGAAAACTACTTGAGGAGGATCAATTAAGGAAGATTCAGAAAGTTATCGATGAAGGTATGAATGATGAGCGTGATTGGAATCTTTTTGAAAGCAGTTTTAATGAAGCACATGAAAGTTTCTTTAAAAAATTAAAGGCCAACCACCCTGATTTGGTACCTAATGATTTAAAGCTCTGTGCCTATTTGCACATGAATATGAGCAGCAAGGAAATGGCTTCACTTTTGAATATTTCCCTAAGAGGAGTCGAAATTCGACGTTACAGGCTTAGGAAAAAGCTTGATGTACCGCATGACAAAAACCTTGTAGAGTTCCTAATGGAGATATAACACTACATCATTACCTCTCATAACTCTTTTCAGTCCATCCTTTTTATGTGTATTAAGCTTAGAGACCAGGTAATAATTATATCTGCGTTGCAGCAACTTAAAAACCTGTTATTTACCAAACAAGTTGTGTACAATAAACGTTGACTGAGTACCAAATAATCTGCTGATGTATTAATGTTGAGGCAAGTAATTTGTTTTGATAGATTCTCAGCAGGACATTTACACTACTAAATATTAAACAGCATGAAAAAACATTTTACTCGACTAAGTGTTCTTTCTGTTTTTTTGATCCTATGTATGAACACAGCTTTTGCACAAACCATCAATGTGCAGGGTACGGTAACTGATGCTGCCGACAACCTTCCCCTTCCGGGAGTTAGTGTAATTCTAAAAGGAACGAAAACAGGAACACTTGCAGACGCCTCCGGTAAGTACGTTATTAGCGCACCCGCAACTGGCACATTGGTATTCACTTACATTGGATACACGATTCAGGAAATCCCTGTAAACAATCGAACTGCAATCAATTTATCGCTATCATCTTCTTCGCAAGAGTTAGACGCAGTTGTAGTAGTTGGTTATGGCACACAAAGGAGGAGCGATCTTACTGGATCAGTAGCATCGGTGAAAGGTGCAGACATCGCACGTCAACCTGTTCAAACACCTACTCAAGCTATTCAGGGTAAAGTTGCAGGTGTTCAGGTAATCGCTTCAGGAGAACCGAACTCATTGCCAACCGTAAGACTTCGTGGTACAGGATCTACACTTTCAGGTTCTAATCCACTTTATGTTGTCGATGGAGTTTTAACTGATGACATCAGAAACATCAACAACGCAGACATTGTTACAATGGATGTGTTAAAGGATGCATCCGCAACAGCTATTTACGGGATGCGTGCCGCAAATGGCGTTATAATCATCACAACAAAAAAAGGTGCTAATGGACCCAACAAAATTGCATATGATGCTAACATTGGAGTTCGTCAGGCAACAAATCTGGTAGATATGGCTGGAGCAAATCAGTATACAGGATACCTTAATGAAGCCAATAAATTCTATGGCAGTGGGACAGATTTGATTCCTTCTTCTAGTTTAACTGGAACAAGCACAGACTGGTATGATGCTATTCTTCGTACCGCATTACAGCAAAACCATAACCTTTCTCTATCTGGTGGAAGTGAGAAAATCAATTACTTCCTGAGTGCAGGTTTATTAAGCGATGAAGGTATACAGACTGGAAATAAATATGACCGTTTTACCTTAAGATCGAATAATGATTACATTTTAAGCAGTAAACTGAAACTCTCATCACTAGTATCATATACGAGAGGTGATGCAAGAGGTGCAAATTTTGGAGCATTTAGCGATTCTTATCGTGCAGCGCCAACAGTTGCAGCAAAATCAGGAGACCTATATGGCAATACTTCCCTGGCCGGTAACGTAGCAAACCCATTGTTAAATATTGATAAAAACTACAATCGGGCAGTAAACAATAGAGTTCAAGGTAATTTCGCCTTAGAATATAAACCAATTGATGGTTTAACCCTTAAGTCAGCAATGGGAGTTGATCTGGATTATTTGAAATCTACAGGTTATGCTTACCAATACCTTAATGATGCCTCCACCTTCTTAGTAGCTGGCGGAAATCAATCCCAACCAAACAGCAGACTATCATTAACTAAAAATGATGCGGCAAGGTGGATTTGGGATAATACAGCTACCTACACAAAAGCTTTCGATAAGCACAATTTTACAATCTTGGGAGGTGTTACAGCAGAGCAGTTTAAATTCAACAGCTTGGTAGGTACTGCAAGAGATGTTGCGCCAAATCAAGACCAGTGGTATCTGAGTTCTGGTAGTGGAGGTTCTCAGTCTGTAGGCAACTCGGGTGATAAATATACCCGCAACTCCTATTTAACTAGACTAAACTATGGTTATGACAATCGCTACTTATTAACCGCAAGTTTCAGGGCAGACGGTACCTCTAAATATGGCGCAGACAATCGTTGGGGTTATTTTCCATCAGCCGGTGTGGCATGGAATATCTCTAATGAGAGTTTCATGAAGGAACAAACTGTTTTCAATAACTTAAAATTGAGAGGTAGTTTTGGTCGTGTAGGTAATGATAACATTGCCTCATCACTTTTTTACTCAATTGCCAGACAAAATATCCCATATTATTTTAATGGACAAGTATTTCAAGGTATTGCCTTCGATGAAGTTACCGATCCGAACTTAAAGTGGAAATCACTGATGAGTATGATGCAGGTTTAGACTTTGCGCTTCTTGCGAACAGATTAACGGGTACATTGGATTATTATAGCAAAAAAACGAATAATTCATTGATCTATGTAGGACTTCCAGGTATTCTTGGAGATACCCAATACCTTACAAATGCTGCAAGCATTTCAAATAAAGGTATAGAATTCTCACTGGGTTGGGCAGATCAGATCGGAGACGATTGGAAATATGGATTCTCAGGTAATATAGCGCATAACAAAAATCTTGTTGAAGGTTTAAACGGTGGTCAGCCTCTTGTTGGTGACCTTGTTGGAAACTTTGCAGTCACTAGAACAGATAATGGCCGTCCAATCGGCAGTTACTTCCTGCTGGAAAATACAGGCGTATTTCAGAACCAAGCTCAAATTGATGCTTCGGCTCAGAAAGATGCTAGAGCTGGTGACTTGATCTATAAAGATATCAGTGGACCTGCCGGTGTTCCAGATGGTAAAATTGATGACTATGATAGGGCTTATTTCGGTTCCTATCAACCAAAACTTACCTACGGCTTCAATGGAAATGTTGGTTATAAAGGTTTGGATTTGAATTTTGGCTTTTATGGAACAGCAGGGAGTAAAATCTACAATGGTAAGAAAGCAGCAAGAGGTACAAACCAGTTAACGGATAACATAGAGGCCTCAGTTGCAAAAGATCGCTGGACTCCTAACAACCCAAGTTCAACAGTACCGAGAGCTACTGCAGGCGCGCTAAAGGCTTCAACCTATTTCTTAGAGAAAGGTGATTTTTTAAGATTGAATAACCTAACACTTGGTTATACGCTTCCAACAGCTATGCTTGCAAAAGCAAAGATCTCTAATCTACGTTTATATGTAACTGGACAAAACCTTTTCACCTTGACTGGCTATAGTGGTTTTACCCCAGAGATCCTGACTGCCGCTGGTGACAGAGCTAATCTGAATCAAGGTGTGGATGTAAATACTTATCCATCTACAAGGACATTTGCTTTTGGGATTAACCTTGGATTTTAATAATAAAAATCATGAAAAAGATATTTAATATAACAACACTGGTACTTCTAGTATCAGCATTATTGGTTGTTTCCTGTAAAAGGAGCTTCCTTGATGTCCCTCCACAAGGTGACCTCACCAGAGAGCAGGCTTTAATTGATCCTGTTGCTGCAGATAAATTAGTTGGCGGCGTCTATAACGCGCTATACTTACAAGGAACGGTAGGTCTTAAGTTCGCCATAGTTGGTGATGTAACATCCGACAACTCAGATAAGGGATCTGTTGATTCAGATCCTGGATTCGATGGAATATTCCTTGATGCATTCAATTATAATCCTAACACAGGAATCTTCAACGACCTATGGAACGACAATTACTTCGGTATTTCAAGAGCAAATAAAGCCCTTGGCATTCTGAACTCAAGTACTATTGATGAAACCACAAAAACTCGCTTAATCGGTGAGGTTAGATTTATCAGAGCCTTGCTTTATTTCAACTTGGTAAGAGAGTTTGGTGGTGTGATCAAATTGGTTGATACCCCAGATCCAGCTCAAGCTAATGGTGATGCCTATCAAACTAAATCAACGGCTGCAGAAATCTACCAAGTAATTGTGGACGACCTAAAATTTGGAGCAGATAATCTTCCCATGAAAGCAGAAGCTGGTGCAGTTGTTGGCCGTGCCACCAAAGGTGCAGCGCAAGGTCTTCTATCCAAAGTTTACCTTTATCAGGAAAACTGGCAAGGTGCCTATGATATGTCTCAGGCTGTAATGAATTCTAACAAATATGATTTAGGCGCTAATTACGCTGAAGTATTTAGAGAAGTAGGCGCTAACAATATCGAATCACTTTTCGAAGTACAGACCGGAAACTTTGCTACGCAAACTACAGGAGGAATTTCCTGTGATGCAATTAGCAAAAACTATAGCAATTTCCAGGGACCAAGAGGAACTTTTGGTGCACAGACGGTAAACGGAAAAACTTATACTGGGGGTGACTTAGGATTCGGCTTGAATACACCTTCAGCAAACCTTGCGACTGCTTATGCTGCAAGCGATGTTAGAAGAGCAGGAACCATTATTTTTACTAGCGAAACAGCGACTACGACACTTTGGGATGGATTTATACTACCAGCAAGACCAGCGGTTGTGAATGAGCGTTATAACTATAAAGGATATCATAGTCCTTTCTCTGAATCAAACGGCTGTAATGGCATAAACGATAAAGACAACAAGCCCAAGAATATCAGAATATTACGCTTTGCAGAAATCCTGCTAATTAATGCAGAAGCTGCTACACATATTGGTCAGGATGCAACTACTCCATTAAGAAGAGTAAGAAGCAGAGCTGGTTTATTGACGACTTCAGCATCTGTTTCAGATATCTGGAACGAGAGAAGATTAGAGTTGGCAATGGAAGGTGACAGGTTCTTTGATTTAGTTCGTACTAAACAAGCTAGCGCTGTGATGAACGCGCTAGGCAAACCATTTATCACCGGTAAACATGAGGTATTTCCTATTCCACAACAACAAAGAGATTTGAGTGGTGGAAGACTTCTTCAGAATCCAAATTATTAATCTTAAAAGGTAACTACCATGAACACTATAAAAACTGCCTTTGCGGGCCTTTTAGTTGGAGCTGTATTGCTCTCAGCCTGCACAAAATCAAATGACGATGACGATTTTCCAGCAGGTGACGTACCACCTACTGCTGGTGGATATACTGCTTCTAGTCAGATATCTCCCGCCAACCTCGTCGCCTTTTATAATTTTAACGGCGATAGCGTACAAGACTCTATCACTAAAGTAAACGGAACAAATGCCGGCATGACTTTTACCACCGGAATAAAAGGTAAAGCATTAACCGGAAATCCTGATGCAACTAAAAAGGCATATGCAACAGCATCAGCTAGTGCCGCAGTGCAGGCAATGACCCAATACACTTTAAGCTGCTGGGTTAATACACCTCAGAATGTTGGTGCCACGGGTATAGTTGGCCTTGGTGATACTAAAAACTTTTGGGGAAATATTAATATTTTCTTCGAAAATGGTGGAACCACTACACTTGCACGTTTTAAAACTATCTATGGAGACAATGGGGTTACAAGAGACAACAACATTCAAGATGTAGCTAACGGCTTCAACAATTGGGTTCAGTACCTGATCACCTACGATGGTGCTGGTAACTTTAAATCTTATGTTAATGGAACACTGGTAAGAACCAATACCGTTTCTGGAATGACTGCTATACGCTTTACTAATGTTGGCCCAATCGTTTTCGGTGCATTGCACTTTAAAACTGTACCAAGCAGCACAACAGGCTCACCTGGTGAAGATTGGGCAGGTTACATCCCTGGTAAAATTGATGAAGTACGAATTTATAATAAAGCACTAACTTCAACAGAGGTCTCTGCCTTATCAATATTAGAAAGACAGGGAAGATAAATTATGATGAGATCAAGGTTCTGCATATTCGCCGCTATTTTTCTTTTTCTTGCTTGTAAAAAAGGAGGAACCGACGCACCTGCAGAACCTTCTTCTTTTAAACAAACGGCTGTCAGCATCAACAATCAAGCAGCAGTTGCCGGGAACTTCAATAACATATCTCTTAATCCCGTATTAAAAATAATTTTTAATACCAGTATTACTTCCGCTAATCTAACAAACGCGCTAAGCTTTACTGACCTGGGAACAGCGGGGAGTGTAGCTTTTACAACAAGTATTGAAAATGGGAATACAATCGTTATCCAACCAACCGCTGCACTATTAGGCTTTAAAATTTATAATGTTATCGTTTCGAAAACATTGAAATCTGCAGCAGGTGGGAGTTTAGAATCAGAAGTATCCATAACCTTCAATACAGGTTTTGACAATAGTGATAAGTTTCCACGACTATCAGATGACGAATTACTCAGCAAAGTTCAGCAACAGACCTTTAAATACTTTTACGACTTCGGTCACCCCGTAAGTGGCATGGCCAGAGAACGGAATACCTCAGGTAACCTGGTTACCTCAGGGGGAACTGGTTTTGGTGTTATGGCATTGGTTACAGGTGTAAGCCGTAATTTCATTAGCAAAACAGAAGGGTTGGACCGGGTTAAAAAAATAGTTAACTTTTTGAAAACCGCAGAAAGATTCCATGGTGCTTATCCCCACTGGATAGATGGGACAACCGGTAAAGTTATTCCATTCAGCACCAAAGATGACGGCGGCGACCTGGTAGAAACTTCACTCCTAATTCAAGGTTTGCTTACAGCCAGACAGTATTTTAATGGCGCATCAGCAGAAGAAACTACTTTACGAAATGACATTAGTCAAATCTATAACACTGTAGAATGGGACTGGTACAGAAGAGATGGTGGAAGCGTTCTGTATTGGCATTGGAGTCCGAATTACGGCTGGGATGTGAATTTACCGATAAGAGGATGGAATGAAGCATTAATCACCTATGTTCTGGCGGCCTCTTCAACTACGCACGCGATACCTAAATCAGTTTATGACAATGGATGGGCTCAAAATGGAACTATGAGAAATGGAAACAGCTATTTTGGGACTCAACTCTCTTTGGGAGAACCAAGCGGTGGCCCTTTGTTCTTTTCTCATTATTCCTTCTTAGGCATCAATCCGATAGGCCTGACAGATAGTTATGCGAACTACGAGACACAAACCAAGGCCCATACCCAGATCAATTACAACCATTGTATAGCGAATCCTAAGAATTATTATGGATATAGTGAAAATTGCTGGGGACTAACTGCCAGCGATATCCAGAATGGCTACACAGCAAGTTCACCCACTAATGATAGGGGGGTGATTGCACCTACCGCCGCTTTATCTTCCATGCCTTATACTCCTGACAATTCAATGAAAGCACTCCGCTTTTTTTACTACAAGTTAGGTGATAAACTATTTAAGGAATATGGTTTTATTGATGCTTTCTCGCTTCAAGACCAATGGTTTGCCAGCTCAACATTGGCAATTGACCAAGGCCCAATACTAATCATGATTGAAAACTACAGGAGCAAACTGCTTTGGAACTTATTCATGAGTACCCCTGAAGTCAAAACTGGAATGAGGAGCCTTGGCTTTAATAGTCCGAACTTATAACATTATGAAAAAAATCCTACTGCTTTTATTAGTAAATTTTTGCACAGGCAGCTCATTCTCACAAAATAAAAGTGCATCGATAAAGCCGGAGTTAAAGATTCAAAAGAATTTAACTGATGACCAATTGCTGGACCTTGTTCAAAAGCAAACTTTCCGTTACTTCTGGGATTTCGCACATCCGGTAAGTGGAATGGCGAGAGAACGGAGCAATGTTGCCTTTGACTATGGAACAGAAGTAGTAACAACAGGAGGTACTGGATTTGGAGTCATGGCAACGATTGTTGCCGCAGAGCGCAAATGGATTGGGAGAGACACAGCTGCAAGATTTTTATTGAAAATGGTCAAATTTCTTGGTAAGGCAGATGCATATCATGGGGTTTTTCCGCATTGGCTTAATGGAGGAACAGGAAAGATTATACCTTTCAGCCGCAAAGATGATGGAGCAGATTTAGTAGAATCTTCCTTTTTATTCCAGGGATTATTAACTGTACGTCAGTACTTTAATGCTGACAATCCTGTAGAAAATGACTTAAGAAACCGAATCAATGGCCTTTGGTCTGACATAGAGTGGGACTGGTTTACCAGAGGTGGAGAAGAAGTATTATACTGGCATTGGAGTCCAAATAATGACTGGGCTATGAATTTCCCTTTAAGGGGTTACAATGAATGCCTGATCACATATGTGCTTGCCGCATCGGCAACAAGATACCCGGTAACCGCTTCCGTTTACCACAGAGGTTGGGTACAAAGTAACTTTTTTCTCAATGGCAAAGAATTCTACGGTCATAAATTACCCTTAGGCTTTGACAATGGAGGGCCCTTGTTCTTCTCGCATTACTCGTTCCTTGGACTAGATCCAAGGGGATTAAAAGACAGATATGCAGATTATTGGGAGCAAAACAAAAACCACACACTAATCAATCGAGCATACGTTCTTGCCAATCCTAAAAAATTCAAAGGCTATGGCGAAAACAGCTGGGGTTTAACTGCAAGTGATAGCTGGGTTGGCTACGCAGCGCATTCGCCTTCAGAAGATCTCGGTGTGATCACCCCTACTGCTGCGTTGTCGGCATTCCCCTATACTCCTGAGTATTCAATGCAGGCTTTAAAGCATTTTTACTTTGACCTTGGGGATAAATTATGGACTGAATATGGCTTTATTGATGCCTTCAGTGAAGAAAAAAATTGGTATGCAAAATCACATCTCGCCATTGATCAGGGCCCAATCATTGTGATGATAGAAAATTACAGGACAGGCTTATTGTGGAAATTGTTTATGAGTAGTCCAGAAATTAAAGATGGCCTTAAGAAATTGGGCTTTGAAGATCCAGCCGCTAAAAAATAACTATATTAACTCCAAATTTTAAACCATGTCTAAAAACTTAAAATCCCTGATTGTAATGGTATTGATTTCTATGAGTGCTATTGCGCAGAATAAACCTTTTTGGAATGAGGTTCACGAATTTCAAAAGAAAGATAGTATTTCGATGCCAGAAAGTAATGGAATCGTTTTTATTGGGAGCTCATCATTAAGGATGTGGACCGATTTGGAGCAAACTTTCAAAAGTTACAACGCAATAAACAGAGGATTCGGTGGTTCGGAACTGACTAATGCAAATGATTGGATTAAAGAATTAGTACTGGTATATAAGCCCAGACAAGTAGTAATATATAGCGGAGAAAATGATATTGCTTCCGGCGCCACTGCAGAGCAGACTTATGATCGTTTTTTAACCTTCTTTACTAACCTACGCAAGCATCTTCCTAAAGCAAACATCACCTACATTTCAATGAAATTAAGTCCTTCAAGGTCTAAATTCTCAGACGTAGTATTATCTGCAAATGCAAAGATTAAGGATTATATCTCTGGGCAAAAGAATACAGGATATATTGACATTGCCTCAAAAATGCTTGACAGCAACGGTGAAAACAGACCTGAACTTTTCCAAGCTGACATGCTCCATATGAAACCAGCAGGTTACGAAATATGGACTAAAAAAATTACCCCCTATTTAAAAAAGAAATAACTGAATTATGAAGTATAAATGCATTTTAGGCATGGCAATGTTGCTATGCCTGACTGCGCACGCGCAGAAAAAACCACTCCTCAAGCCTGCTAATGAGAAAATGAATAAATTTGTTGACGGCCTCTTGATAAAGATGACGCTTGATGAAAAGTTAGGACAACTTAACCTCTTGACGGGAGGAGAGGCTACTACAGGTTCAGTTGTAAGTACCGGCGTTGAAGACAAAATCAGGAAAGGGCAAGTTGGCGGTATCTTTAGCCTCACTACACCAGCAAGAATAAGGAAGGTGCAAGAAATTGCAGTTACCCAAACCCGTTTAAAAATTCCTATGATATTTGGTCAGGATGTTATCCATGGCTATAAAACTACTTTTCCAATACCATTGGGAATGTCTTGTACTTGGGATATGGGCCTTATCCAAAAAACTGCACGTATTGCAGCTATAGAAGCGAGTGCTGATGGATTAAACTGGACCTTTTCACCTATGGTAGATATTTCCAGAGATCCAAGATGGGGTAGAATTTCTGAAGGTTCAGGAGAGGATACCTATCTAGGTTCACAAATAGCAAAAGCGATGGTTATGGGCTATCAGGGCGATGATCTTTCAAAAAACAACACCATCATGGCTTGTTTAAAGCACTTTGCATTATACGGAGCAGCAGAAGCGGGAAGAGATTACAATACAACAGATATGAGTCTGCATCGTATGTACAATGAATATTTACCTCCATACAAAGCGGCGATAGACGCAGGCGCAGGAAGTGTGATGACTTCTTTCAATGACATTAATGGCGTACCCGCTACTGCCAACAAATGGTTAATGACAGATCTGCTGAGAAAGCAATGGGGATTTAAAGGCTTTGTAGTTACCGATTATACTGCCGTAAATGAATTAATTGACCATGGATTGGGTGATTTACAGACGGTTTCTGCATTGTCAATCAATGCTGGGGTAGATATGGATATGGTTGGGGAAGGATTTCTTACTACATTAAAAAAATCTTTAGAACAAGGTAAAGTCAAGCTAACGCAAATTGACCAGGCTTGCCGGTTAATATTAGAGGCAAAATACAAACTGGGATTGTTCGAAGATCCTTTTAGATATTGCAATGAAGAACGGGCAAAAACCGAAATTCTAAAGCCTGAGCATTTGCAACTCGCCCGAGAAGCAGCAGGACAATCATTTGTTTTGCTAAAAAATGAGGGTCAGGTTCTTCCCTTGCGTAAAACTGGCACAGTCGCTCTGATTGGGCCATTAGCTAATACTGGCACCAATATGCCCGGTACCTGGAGCGTAAATTCAGACCTTGCAAATACGGTTTCTTTACTTGATGGCATGAAGGCAACATTAGGAAATCAGGTAAAGATCCTTCACAGTTTTGGAGCAAACCTGATGGCTGATGAAGAATATCAAAAAAGAGCAACTATGTTTGGTCGTGATATTCCAAGAGATCCACGATCTGAGGAAGACATTATTAAAGAAGCTGTTGACATTGCAAAGAAATCGGATGTAGTAGTTGCCGCTTTAGGAGAATCATCTGAAATGACTGGCGAAAGCTCGAGCAGAACGAATCTCGACATCCCTGAAACTCAAAAAAGACTTCTTGAGGCATTACTTAAAACGGGAAAACCCGTAGTACTTGTGTTATTCTCTGGAAGACCTTTGACTTTGAGTTGGGAGGCTCAGAACGTACCGGCAATACTAAACGTCTGGTTTGGCGGAACAGAAACTGCTAAAGCAGTTACGGATGTTTTATTTGGCGATGTTAATCCTTCTGGTAAATTGACGACGACCTTCCCTAAAAATGTTGGTCAGATTCCTCTGTACTATAGCCATAAGAACACTGGCCGACCTTTAGTTGAAGGTCAATGGTTTTCCAAGTTCAAATCGAACTATCTAGATGTAGATAATGATCCGCTATATCCATTCGGATATGGTCTGAGCTACACTACTTACGTCTACAGCGATTTAAAGATGAGTAACACAAGCTTTAGTAAAGGAGGTTCAGTTACCGCTTCAATCGTAGTTAAAAATACCGGATCGAGAGAAGGAAGAGAAATAGTCCAACTTTATGTACAGGATTTGGTAGGTTCTGAAACAAGACCTGTCAAGGAGTTAAAAGGATTTCAGAAAATCAGATTGGTTCCCGGAGAGCAGAAAACGGTAACTTTTAAGATCAGTTCAGATGACTTAAGGTTCTATAATGCAGCCTTGAAATATGATTCTGAACCCGGCGATTTCAAAATATTTATTGGTGGAAATTCAAAGGATGTGATGGAAAGCTCCTTTAAACTTAAAAACTAGATTTTGATATGGCTGTTGGATATGAGTGACGTTCAACAGCCAAATCACCTTCTTTACTCAGCCATATTGTGGTAAACGGCCTGAACATCGTCATCCTCTTCCAATTTATCAATTAATTTAAAGACGTCAACAGCTTGTTCTTCTGTAATAGGCATAGTAGAAAGTGAGATTCTTTCCAATTTTGCACTTTTCATTTCAACACCAAGTTCTTCTAAAGCCTTTTGCATTTTTCCAAAATCTTCGAAAGCTGTTTGAACTACCGAGATATCTGTTCCGTCTTCGTCAGCTTCCAAATACAATTCTTCAAGACCGGCATCGATCAGTTCAAATTCTAATTCTTCCAGGTCTTTTTCTCCAGGGAGAAACCTAAAGATCGATTTTCGATTAAAAATAAAATCCAGTGATCCGGTTTTACCTAGCGCACCGCCTGTCTTATTGAAATAACTGCGTACGTTCGCTACCGTTCTGTTTGTATTATCGGTAGCTGTTTCAATAAGGATAGCTACACCATGCGAGGCATAACCCTCGTAAACATGCTCTTCGTAACCGTTTTCATCCTTATTAGATGCACGTTTGATGGCCGCATCTACAGTATGCTTTGGCATATTAACAGCCTTTGAATTTTGAATGGCCGTACGCAGGCGGGAATTAGTGTCAGGGCTAGGTCCTCCATCTTTAACGGCCATGACAATCTCTTTACCTATCCTTGTAAACTGAACCGCCATTTTGGCCCAGCGCTTAAATTTACGTTCTTTTCTGAATTCGAATGCTCTTCCCATGTTTGCTTATATTTTGGTCCATGTCTTGTGGTTTACAAGTTACGGACGATTTTTATCATTTATTACGAGGCCCTGAATAAATTCAGAATAACACTATCATGCCTTATTTTTGCAGGTTTTTAAACATATCTGCTGTCATTTGTGTCAGGTCAAATTCCGGCTTCCAACCCCAGTCACTTCTCGCGAGGCTATCATCAATCGATTTCGGCCAGCTGTTGGCGATCAGTTGCCTTGGATCGTTGTCTGTATAGGTCAATCTAAAGTCAGTTATATGCTTCCTAATTTCTACGGCAAGAATTTCTGGTGTAAAACTTACACCTGTGAAATTATAACTGGAACGCATTGAAATTCTATTTGCCGGCGCATTCATCAGTTCAATGGTTCCGCGGATGGCGTCATCCATATACATCATTGGTAATTCTGTACCTGCATTCAAAAACGAAGCATAACTACCCCTTTTTAAGGCCTCATGAAATATATGAATGGCATAATCTGTAGTTCCGCCGCCTGGAGCAGCTTTCCAACTGATCAATCCCGGATAACGAATGCTTCTAACATCAAGACCAAACTTTTGGTGGTAGTATTCGCACCAGCGCTCGCCCGCTAATTTGCTAATTCCATAAACCGTATTTGGATCCATCACACAAAACTGGGGCGTATTGTCCTTAGGCGAATTCGGGCCGAAAACAGCAATCGAACTCGGCCAATATACTTTAGCAGTTCTATAAGTTATAGCCAGATCCAGGATATTCAGCAAGCCATTCATATTTAAATCCCAGGCCAATTTTGGATTTTGCTCACCCGTAGCAGAAAGCAATGCTGCTAAAAGGTATACATGTGTTGGTTTGTACTTTTTAAAAATACTGTTTAGCGTCTCTTTTTCAAGAACATTGACGAATTCAAAGGGGCCTGAATTTTTGATATCATAATCCGGTCTTCTGATATCACAAGCAATCACATTATCTTCTCCGTAGGTTTTACGTAAAGCACTTACCAGTTCTGTCCCAATTTGCCCATTCGAACCAAGTACAATTATCTTTTCAGCCATGTTTTTTATTGATGCGGCAAAGTTATAAAAATGCCACAAACACCCCCAAGTCGGCAACAATTTATTTGGTATGTAGAAAACATTTGAAAAACAAAATTAGTTTACAAGTAAAACACATTTCAGTACAGAGATATTTTGAAAGCAGTTTGTTACAAGCTGATAAGGTCAAAAGCCAACCAAAGCTATTTAAAGGACGATAGCATGGCGGATTCGCGATCAGACCATTTCCTTTCTTGGCAAACCCCGCCTTCTACTGAGCCTTTTCGCCTTGCTGAATTCCTTTCAATATCTCAACGACGAAAGTCAGCCTTGGTCAAAGTCCCGGCAATAAATTACACCTGAAAGGTTGTTTTCTATGGCCCCATTTCTGCTCCTGAGCACTAAATAAATTGAGTTCGATCAGGAGCACGATTGTCATTGCGAATACTTTCAATTTAAATACCTAAGTCTCAGGCTGAGGTTCGTATTCAGGGTGATGCGTTTGTTTCAGTTCGATCTGTGGATACTCCTGACAACTGCGTTACCGCCTTCAGGGCATTAAAAACGCCCCTAAGTAACAAAAACATAATAATTTTACCTAAATTGTGTATTTAGAACACTAACTATTTATTTTTTCTTAATATTACAAAACGAAAGATATTTAGCACACAACTAAGTTAACGAAGCCACCAAATATGAACTGCCAGATCCAGAACATTTCTGTCTTGAATTACCTCAATTTAATGATTTTGAAGAGGCTGTATTGGTTGGTTTCAAACAATGAAAATAGGTAACCTTAATTTAATGAAAACGAGAAAAATTAGAATGGGCATGGTAGGTGGAGGTAAAGATGCATTCATCGGAGCCGTACACCGCATAGCTGCAAACATTGACGGTCAGGTAGAATTCTGCTGTGGAGCATTGAGTATCAATCCTGAAGTGGCACGCGAATCTGGCGAAATGCTTTTTTTACCTGAAGACAGGATTTACCTTACCTACGAGGAAATGATCGAGAAGGAAAGTAAACTTCCTGCTGATAAACGCATTGACTTTGTAACTATCGTTACACCAAACTTCGCACATTTTGGCCCAGCTATGATGGCGTTAAACAATGGATTCAATGTAGTGATCGAAAAACCAATCGCTCTTTCATTAGATGAGGCAAAACAGTTACAACAAAAGGTAGAGGAAACAGGCTTGCTGTTATGCCTTACTCACACTTACTCTGGTTATCCAATGGTAAAACAGGCCAAACAAATGGTTAAGGATGGCGCATTTGGAAAAATAAGAAAGGTGATGGTTGAGTATCCTCAGGGATGGTTAAGCACACTTACCGAGCGTGAAGGAAATGCTGGTGCTGCATGGAGGACTGATCCAACGAAAAGTGGAAAAAGTGGTTGCATGGGTGATATTGGAACCCACGCAGCGCAACTTGCAGAATATATATCAGGATTAAAAATCACCAAACTTTGTGCTGATCTTAATATTGTAGTAGAAGGTCGCGGACTAGATGATGATGGTAACGTCTTATTAAAGTTCGACAACGGCGCAAGTGGTGTGCTTTCGGCATCGCAAGTGGCAGCGGGAGAAGAAAATGCATTGGCTATAAGAATATATGGTGAAAAAGGCGGTCTTGAATGGCATCAAATGGAGCCAAACACCTTATTGGTAAAATGGCTGACTGAGCCAGCACAGGTTTATCGTGCAGGACAAGCCTATCTTTCTGATGCTGCGAAACACAATACCCGTGTTCCGGGAGGACATCCTGAAGGATATCTTGAGGCTTTCGCAAACATTTACAGAAACTTCACATTGACTTTATCTGCAAAAATACACGGGACAACTCCTACTGATGCGATGTTAGACTTCCCAAGAGTGGAAGATGGTGTGCGGGGTATGACATTTATCGATAGCGTAGTGGCATCAAGCCAGTCTGACCAAAAATGGTTTGATTTTAATTCTTAAAAAGCATGACAACAATTAAAGGACCAGCGGTATTCTTAGCTCAATTTATTGGCGACAAAGCTCCGTTCAATTCATTAGATGCAATCTGCGAGTGGGCAGCCGGATTAGGTTTCAAAGGAATCCAGGTTCCTACTAACGATCCTAGATTTATTGACCTTCAAAAAGCAGCAGAAAGCAAAACTTATGCTGACGAACTTGTTGGTAAAGTAGGATCTTATGGACTAGAGATCACTGAGCTATCAACACATCTACAAGGGCAATTAGTAGCCGTTAATCCTGCTTACGACTTAGCATTTGACGCATTTGCTCCGGATCAATATAAAAATAATCCTAAAGCAAGACAGGAATGGGCAGTTCAGCAACTGATGTATGCTGCTAAAGCATCTAAAAACCTCAGTTTAAATGCACATGCAACCTTTAGCGGCTCTTTATTATGGCATATGTTCCATCCATGGCCACAACGTCCTGAGGGATTAGTAGATGCAGGCTTTACAGAGCTGGCTAGAAGATGGATGCCGATTCTTAACGAATTTGATAACTGTGGTGTGGACGTGTGCTATGAAATCCACCCTGGAGAAGATTTGTTTGATGGCATCACTTACGAGATGTTTCTTGAAAAAGTAAACAATCACCCCCGTGCATGTTTGCTGTATGATCCGTCACATTTTGTGCTACAACAGCTAGATTACATTCAGTACATTGACTTTTACCATGAGCGCATCAAGGCTTTCCATGTAAAAGATTCGGAGTTCAATCCTACAGGTAAGCAAGGTGCCTTTGGTGGTTACCAAAGCTGGGCAAATCGCGCTGGAAGGTACCGTTCTCCTGGTGATGGACAAGTAGATTTTGGAACCATATTTAGCAAACTAGCGCAATACGATTTTAAAGGTTGGGCCGTTATGGAGTGGGAATGCTCGATCAAAGACGCACAAGTTGGCGCTGAAGAAGGGGCGGAGTTTATTAAAAACCATATCATTAAAGTGACTGATAGAGCGTTTGACGATTTCGCAAGCTCCGGTGGTGGCGACGTAGAATTTAACAATAAAATTTTAGGTTTATAATTAGAAATACACACAAATGAAAACATCCAAACTGTTTGTTTTAGGACTTTTAGCCTTAACATTCACGTCTTGCGCTAGTCCGGAGGAAAGGGCCGCAAGAAAGAACAATCCATTAGACACTAACAAAACTAATCCAGGGGCAGCTATTAGCGCTAAAACCGTTGACTCGAATCAAACGGACAGCTCTTCTGCAACCCAAACGGCGGGGCCGGTAGAGACTCCACCGACAGAAACTTCTGCGACACCTGCACCAGCTGCAGAACAAACTGCAAAGGCAGCGACCCCGAAAGCGGCTATGCCTGGCGAAGCCTTACTAAAGAAATCTGACTGTCTGGCTTGTCACAATGCAAAAGTTAAAATTGTTGGCCCTGCTTATGCAGATGTAGCGGCAAAATACCCCGCGACTGCTGAGAACATAGATATGTTAGCTAACAAGATCATCGCTGGTGGTTCTGGTGTATGGGGAGAAGTTCCGATGAGTCCACACCCTTCCGTTAGTAAAGGTGATGCCAAAGAGATGGTTAAATACATATTATCCTTAAAAAAATAATTTCACAACCCAACCAAATTAAACCATGGAAGAAATAAAAAAAGACCAGGAAGCTGCTTCAAGACGTAGTTTTCTAAAGACTTCTGCAATTGCAGCATCAGCATTCATGATCGTACCACGTCATGTTCTTGGAGGAAATGGATTTTTAGCACCTAGTGATAGGTTAATTGTTGCCGGCGTTGGTGCTGGTGGCAAAGGGGAATCGGACATTGCTATGTTCGCAAAAAGTGGCAAAGCCGACATTGGTTTCCTTTGTGATGTAGACGAAAGAAGAGCGGCTACTTCTCGTAAAAACTTTCCGAAGGCAAAGTTCTATAAAGACTGGAGAGAAATGTATGATAAGGAATCAAAAAACTTTGATGCCGTCTCAGTATCCACTCCGGATCATAACCATGCGATCATCGCTCACCATGCTATGCAGCTAGGCAAACATGTTTATGTACAAAAGCCACTTACCCATGATATTTATGAGGCCCGTATGTTGACGGAAGCCGCGAAAAAATATAAAGTGGTTACTCAGATGGGTAACCAAGGAGCGTCAAATGACGGAACCCGTTTACTTTCTGAATGGTATGATGCAGATTTAATCGGTGATGTTCACACGGTCTACTGTTGGACAAACAGACCTGTTTGGCCTCAGGGAATTGCATGGCCAACTACAAAAGCTGAAATCCCTAAAGAATTGGACTGGAACCTTTGGTTAGGTACGGCTCCGCAAAAAGATTATGTAGATAAGTTAGTACCGTTTAACTGGCGCGGATGGTGGGATTACGGAACCGGTGCACTTGGAGATATGGGATGTCACCTAATGGAGGCTCCTTTCAGAGTTTTAGACATTCGTTATGCAAAGGATGTACAGGCGAGCGTAGGTTCAGTTTATGTGGATGAATTCAAAAAAGGTGTATTCCCTGAAAGCTGCCCTCCATCAAGTCACATCACATTAACTTTCCCTAAGACCGCGAAAACTAAAGGTGATGTTACTATGCACTGGATGGACGGAGGTATACAACCGGAAAGACCTATTGAACTTCTACCGGATGAAAAATGGGGTGGTGAAGAAGGAAATGGAACCTTATTTATTGGCACCAAAGGAAAGATGTATGCAAGCACCTATTCTGACGGGGCAACCTTGCTTCCAAAATCACGCATGAAAGATGCTAAAGCAAAACAGAAATGGGCACGTGTACCTGATGGTTCGAATGGCCATTATAAACAATGGGTGGAAGGATGTATTGCTGGCTATGGCAAAACCGAACTTAGTTCTTCGTTTGAAACTGCAGGTCCTTTAACTGAAGCCTTGTTAATGGCAAATCTTGCGGTTCGTGGTCACGATCTAAAAGGTGGTGTTAAAAAGCTACTTTGGGACAATGCAAACATGAGAGTGACAAATTTCGAGGAAGTGAATCAGTATGTTAAGCGTAACTATCGTGAAGGCTGGACTTTGTAACAATTAAATAATTATAAAAACAATAATGAGACAATACATTTTCTCTGCAATGATCGTTGCGTTAACGCTAGGCTGTAGCAGCACCAAAAATCAGACTGAGGCTTCGAAGGGTTTTATGAAACTTTTTGACGGAAAAACTACTAAGGGATGGCATACTTACGGACAATCGACGGTAGGTAACCACTGGAAAGTTCAGGATGGCGCTTTATTTCTTGATGCTAAAACACAGGGTGATGGCGGTGGTGATCTTGTTACCGACAAGGAGTACACCAACTACCATTTAAAACTAGACTGGAAAGTTGCTCCTGGTTCAAATAGTGGAATTATCTTCTTCGTGCATGAGGACAAAGCCAAATATGGGGCTACCTACAGTACTGGTTTAGAGATGCAGGTACTTGATAACGAAGGTCACGACGATGGAAAAATCCAAAAACACAGAGCTGGAGATTTATATGATATCATCAAAAGCAGTTCAGAGCCTGTTAAGCCTGTTGGAGAATGGAACACCGCTGAGATTATTACAAAAAACGGAAGCCTAGAACTTAGGTTAAATGGCGTTAAAATTGTTACCACTACCCTTTGGGATGCAAGCTGGGCTACATTACTGAAGCAAAGCAAGTTTGCTGACTGGAACGGATTTGCTACTTACAAAACTGGTAAGATAGCACTTCAAGACCATGGAGGAGACGTTTGGTATCGTAACGTAATGATCAAAGAACTGTAAACAAAAAAGATATAACTAAAAAAATGAATTCGAATAATCGAGTAAAATTATCGATCATGATGTTCCTGGAGTTTTTTATCTGGGGCTCATGGTTTGTTACTTTAGGAACTTTCCTTGGCAGTAACCTTGGTGCCACTGGTGCGCAGTCTTCTTCAGTATTTTCAACGCAGTCCTGGGGGGCTATAATTGCGCCTTTCATCATAGGTCTTATTGCCGATAGATATTTCAATGCAGAGCGAATTCTGGGTGTGCTACACCTCGTTGGAGCCGTTTTGATGTATCAAATGTACAATGCAACGGAAATCAGCACCTTCTATCCTTATGTTTTAGGCTACATGATTTTATTCATGCCTACATTGGGATTGGTAAACTCTGTATCCTTTAACCAAATGAAAGATCCTGAAAAAGAGTTTTCGACCATCAGGGTTTTCGGCACAATTGGATGGATTGCGGCAGGTTTGGCTATTAGCTACATATTCCACTGGGATACTGCAGAAGCGACCTCTGCCGGGATGCTCAAGAATACTTTCGCCATGGGAGGAATAGTATCAGTAATATTAGGTTTATTCAGCTTCATTCTACCAAAAACACCTCCGAAAATTTTTACAGGAGAGAAAGTTAAGATTTCTGAAATACTTGGTCTTGACGCATTGAAACTGTTGAAGGATAGGAATTTCGCGATATTCTTTGTGTCTTCCATTCTTATCTGTATCCCATTAGCTTTCTACTACCAAAATGCCCATCCTTTTCTTTCAAACGTAGGTATCGATAACCCGACAGGAAAGATGACTATAGGTCAGGTTTCTGAAGTTCTTTTCTTATTGCTATTACCAGTATTTTTTACCCGTTTTGGTTTCAAAAAAACTATTTTGATTGGTATGCTTGCATGGGCAGTTCGTTATGCGCTATTTGCATTTGGTAACGCAAGTGATTTGAGTTTTATGTTAATTATCGGTATCGCTTTACACGGCGTGTGTTATGATTTCTTCTTCGTTGCAGGTCAGATTTACACCAATGCTGCGGCAGGTGAGAAATACAAAAGTGCTGCTCAAGGTCTGATCACACTTGCCACCTATGGTGTTGGAATGCTAATCGGGTTTGAAGTTGCAGGCATGATTACTGATAGCTATAAGTTGGCTGATGGAGGATTTGACTGGAAAATGATCTGGATTATTCCGGCGGGTATCTCGCTTGCAGTATTTTTACTTTTTGCGCTGTTCTTCTCTAATAAAAAGAAGGTTACTGAAAACTTAGTAAGTGTCTAGTCTTATTAAACTATAAATCGATTATCATGAAATCTGAACTTAGCAGAAGATCTGCACTCAAAAATATTGTTGCAGGAACAGCCGCTTTAGGTGTTTCTGCAGCACTGCCTGCTTTTGCACTAGCAGAATATAAAAATACCATGCTAAAAGGAAACGTGAATCATTCAGTTTGTCGCTGGTGTTTTGGCAATGTAGACCTAGATACACTCTGTGTGGAAGCAAAGAAAATCGGCATCAAAGCGATAGATCTAGTGGGGCCTGGAGACTGGGCAACTTTAAAAAAACATGGATTAGACTCTTCATTATGTAACGGTGCTGAACTGGGTATCGACGATGGATGGAATGAAACTAAATTCCATGCAGATTTGATTAAGCGATATACAGAGATGATTCCAAAAGTTGCTGAAGCAGGTTACAAGCAATTGATATGCTTTAGCGGTGCTAAACGTGGGAAAGACAATGAAACGGGTTGGAAAAACTGTGTCGATGGCCTAAAACAAGTTCTTCCAGTCGCAGAAAAGCATAATGTTGTGTTGGTGATGGAACTTTTAAACAGCAAAGTAAATCATAAAGATTACCAATGCGATAACACCCCGTGGGGCGTCGAGTTGTGTAAACGATTGGGTTCAGAAAACTTTAAATTGCTTTATGATATCTACCACATGCAGATTGATGAAGGTAATGTAATCAGCACCATTAAAAATAACTTCCAATATATTTCCCACTACCACACCGCAGGTGTACCGGGGCGTCATGAGTTAGATGAAAACCAAGAGTTGTTCTATCCTGCAATCATTAAAGCTATTATTTCAACGGGTTTTAAAGGTTACCTCGCACAGGAATTCCTGCCAAGTAAAAAAGACGTATTTAAATCCCTTAATGATGCAGTGATGATCTGCGACGTATAGCTTATGAATTCAAGAAGAATTTTTATAAAACAGGCAAGTATCGCGGCAGCGGGCGTAGCCATTTTACCAAACTTTTACTGTACTGCTTCAGCTTCGGCCAATGCAGTTGGACTTCAACTTTACACACTTAGAGAACAATTGCCTAAAGATGTTAAGGGAGTAATTGCTAAAGTTGCTCAGGCAGGGTATAAGAAAGTTGAAACTTACGGGTATACAGCAGAGAAAGGCTACTGGGGATTGGCTGCCAAAGACTTCAAAGCATTGCTTACGGAAAATGGCCTAACAGCACCTAGTGGTCACTTCAGCATGGATAGCTATATAAAATCTGGCAGCGTGGAAGAGTTGAAACCACTTATTGAGGGCGCCGCAGCTCTGAGTATGGAATACTTTACCTGCCCATGGTTGGATCCAACTTTGCGGACAAGTATAGACGACTTCAAAAGACTTGCGGAGCGACTAAATACCGCAGCAGGCATTGCAAAGGCTTCAGGAATGAAACTGGCCTATCATAACCACGATTTTGAATTCACAAAGTATGGTGAAGAAACAGGTTATGAGACTTTACTTTCTTCAACTGACAAAGACAATGTGAACTTTGAAATGGACCTATACTGGGTAGTTAGATCTGGAAATGATCCAATTGAGCTTTTTAAAAAGCATCCAGGAAGGTTCCCTATGTGGCATGTAAAGGATATGGATAAGATAGATAAAACAATTAACACCGAAGTTGGATCAGGCTCAATTGATTTTAAGAGTATTTATAAGGAGGCAAAAGAGGCGGGATTGGAACATCTTATTGTAGAACAAGAGAATTTTTCCATAGACCCTTTTGTAAGCATTAAGAAGAGTTTCGATTACGTAGATCACGAGCTTATTTAAGACCTAACTGTGTTATAATAGGAGAGGGAAGTGGTTTAAAAATAGCCCCTTCCCTTTTTTTACATAAATAATCCACATATTTGCGGACTTATCAGGCCGTAAAAACATCAATTAAAAGAGCATAAATAACAAATTAAAAAAACATGAAAATTGCAGTAGTAGGCGCTACCGGACTGGTAGGCACCGTAATGTTGAAAGTATTAGAAGAGCGTAATTTCCCATTAACCGAACTGATCCCTGTAGCATCTGAAAAGAGCGTTGGTAAGGAAATCACATTCAAGGGTAAGAAGTTTGCTGTTGTAAACATGGACACTGCAATCTCAATGAGACCTGATATAGCGCTATTCTCCGCAGGAGGAAGCACTTCTCTAGAAAATGCGCCACGTTTTGCGGAAGCTGGAACTACAGTAATCGACAACTCTTCTGCTTGGAGAATGGACCCCTCAAAAAAATTGATCGTTCCTGAGGTAAATGCTGACACTTTATCAATTGACGACAAGATTATCGCCAACCCTAACTGTTCAACAATCCAAATGGTGGTCGCTTTGAAACCATTGCATGATAGATACAGGATAAAACGCGTTGTTGTATCAACCTATCAGTCAGTTACTGGAACAGGCGTTAAAGCGGTCGAACAGCTTATGAATGAGCGCAAAGGTATCATGGACGGACCAATGGCATACGCATACCCTATAGACTTGAACGTGATTCCCCAAATTGATGTATTCACCGACAATGGTTATACCAAAGAGGAAATGAAGATGATCCTAGAAACCCGTAAGATTATGGGTGATGAGACTATCAGAGTAACCGCCACTACGGTTAGAATTCCTGTCATCGGCGGCCACTCAGAGTCTGTGAATATTGAATTTGAAAATGAATTTGATATTGCAGAAGTAAGAGATATCTTGGCTAAAACTGAAGGACTTATTGTTGTTGATGATCCTGCAAATGCAAAATATCCTATGCCAAAAGACGCGCATGATAAAGATGAGGTGTTTGTAGGCAGGATCAGACGTGATGAGTCATTACCTAATACTCTAAATATGTGGATAGTCGCAGATAACCTTCGTAAAGGCGCTGCCACAAATGCTGTTCAGATCGCAGAGTACCTTGTGAGAAAAGAACTGGTTTAGTTTATCGAGAATAATACATTGAACGTGATGTAGAAATAACCAGAGCTGTTATTTTTACATCACTTTTTTTATACCTATGCTTAAAAGATCTATCACCATTATATTAATCCTTGTAGCAGGCATAAGCCATGCACAATCTCCAACACAGAAACTTGAACAAGCTTATAACAATCTTTTGGCAGACGTTCAAACAAAGTATGCTACCCTTTCGCTATGCATATTGGATGCAAACTCAGGAAAAATCTTATATGCAAGAAATGAGAACCTAGGTGTTTCCACAGCCTCGACATTAAAAACAATAATCTCTGCAACAGCGTTCGGGGTATTGGGTAAGGATTTTAGATATCAAACTACGCTGGGCTACAATGGCACCATAAGTACAGATGGAACACTCAGTGGCAATCTGATTATAATTGGAGGTGGTGACCCTACACTAGGCTCTTGGAGATACCCTAGCACCAAAGAGGTAACAATTCTAAATTCCTGGGTTCAAGCGATCAAAGGTGCAGGAATTAAGAAGATTGAAGGTAGCGTAATTGGAGATGAAAGCGTTTGGGGCTCACAAACGACCCCTGATGGCTGGGTATGGCAAGATGTAGGGAATTACTACGGGTCCGGAGCTTCAGGCTTAACCTGGAGAGAGAATCAATTTGACCTGCATCTACATGCTAATGGATCAGATAATTCAGTATCAGTAATAAAAGCAGTACCTGCGATGCCTTACCTAAAGATTGTTAATGAGCTAAAGGCGGGTACCGAAGGAACAGGCGACAATGTATACGCCTATTTACCTGCTTTAAGTAACATCGCGTATTTGAGAGGAACTTGGGGATTGGGAACTCCAAAGTCGGGTATCTCTGCTGCCCTACCGGATCCGGCTTTTGACGCCGCTTTTCGCTTGCAGGATACACTTCAGCGAATTGGAATAAAGGTTTCCGCAGAACCCACAACAAGCAGAATTCTAGTTGCCGACAAAAAACAGGTACCTGTAATCTCACAAAAGTTAACAACGATATCTTCTCCTTCATTAAGCGAAATCATCTATTGGTTCAATAAAAAAAGCGTAAACCTCTATGGCGAGCATCTGATCAAGACTATTGCCTGGAAAAGCGGCAAAACACCTACAACGAAAAACGGTGCCACAGCAGTGATCAACTATTGGGGGCAAAAAGGAATTGATAAAAACGCCTTAAATATATTGGACGGCAGTGGGCTTTCGCCAGGAACAAGAGTGACCACCTATGCAATGGCGAATGTCCTATTTCAGGCGCAAAAAGAAGACTGGTTTGTCGATTACTACAAGTCGTTCCCTGAAAATAATGGGATGAAATTGAAGAGCGGAACCATTAATGACGTATCTGCGTTCGCGGGTTACTACACTGCTGGCAGTGGCAATAAATACGTTATTGTCATTAATATCAATAACTATTCTGGGTCTGGAATAAATAAAAAGTTGTTTCGCGTTTTAGATGCCCTAAAATAATTTGGTAAATTGCGTAGCTTATGAGAAGATCATCCTTATTACTACTCCTGTTCATATTAACGATTCCAGCTTATAGTCAGACATTAGTTTCTGATAATTCCAATGCAGAAATGGTTGGAAAATTCGACCATACTGCAGAAATAGCTATAATTCCTGAACCAGTCTCGCTTGTAAAAACGGAGGGACACTTTGTACTCCCTGCCAATGTTGTAATCCACTCAGCGGCAATACCTGAACTTAAACAGGTCGTTTCTTTTTTGCAGGAAAGACTTTCTATACCTACTGGTAGCTTTGTTTCCAATATCTCTGATATTAAAGGCCCGGCTACAATCAAATTAATCCTTAATGACAAGGTTAATGCAGCAATAGGTAATGAAGGGTATACACTCATCATAACGCCCTCTTTGATCACTATAAAAGCAAATAAAGCAGCGGGCTTATTTTATGGTGCTCAGAGCCTGATTCAACTTTTCCCAAAAGAGATCGAAGCAAAGGAACTGGTAGAAAACGTGGAATGGGCAGCCCCTTGTGTTGAAGTAACCGACTACCCAAGGGTGGGCTGGAGAGGCTTAATGTTCGATTGCGCGCGTCACTTTTTCACTAAATCCGAGGTGAAACAATATATCAATGCGATGGTGAGGTACAAATACAATTTACTTCATTGGCATTTAACCGATGATGAAGGTTGGAGAATCGAAATAAAGGGGATGCCAAAATTGACGGAAGTTGGCGCATGGAATGTAAAGAAGGTAGGCGAATTCGGCATCTTCTCAACTCCGGATGCTGATGAACCGCGCACCTACGGTGGATTTTATACCCAGGAAGATATCAAAGAAATCGTTCAATACGCTAAAGACCGTTTTGTAGACATACTTCCCGAAGTTGACGTCCCAGGCCACAGTCTGGCAATCATAGCTTCTTACCCTGAATTATCCTGCACTGAGGGAGCTGAAAACTATCGGGTGAGATCTGGTGAGCGTATCATGGACTGGTCGAAAGGAGCCCCTCCTATTGCACTAATCGACAACACACTCTGCCCGGCAAATGAAAGAGTATACGGTTTTTTAGATACGGTAATCACTCAGGTCGCTCAACTGTTCCCATTTGAATACATACACATGGGAGGAGATGAGGCACCGATAAACTTTTGGCAAAAAAGTGATGCGATCAAAGCATTGATGAAAAGTGAAAACCTTAAAGACATGCATCAGGTTCAGGGTTATTTTGAAAAACGTGTTCAAAAGATAGTAGAGTCGAAAGGTAAAAAGTTCATGGGCTGGGATGAGATCCTAAATGGAGACATGCCTCCAAGTGCTGCGGTGATGAGCTGGAGAGGCGTAAAAAATGGAGTCGATGCCAGTAAGAAAAAACATGAGGTGGTGATGAGCCCATCAACTTATGCCTACCTGGATTACATGCAGGCAGATCCAATTACTGAACCGAAAGTCTACGCTTCGCTGAGGCTAAGCAAATCCTATGAATTTGACCCTATACCCTATGGCTCGGACGCTAAATATATCAAGGGTGGTCAGGCCAATCTTTGGACAGAGCAGGTATATAACATCAGACAGGCAGAATATATGACCTGGCCAAGAGGCTTTGCAATCTCAGAATCTTTATGGTCTCCCCTAGAGAAAAAGAACTGGAAGACGTTTTTCCCTAAAGTTGAACAGCATTTCAAAAGACTGGATATAGCAGAAACCAAGTATGCTCCGAGTGTTTACGATCCAATATTTAGTGCTAGCAGATCAGCTGATAAGCAATTAATGATTGAGCTGTCTTCAGAGGTTGAAGGGTTAGATATTTATTACAGTTTCGACAACTCATTCCCTGATCGCTTTTATCCAAAATATACCGAGAAGCTAACGCCCCCGAAAGACGCAATTATGCTTAAAGTCATTACCTATAAAGGAAAAGATCCGGTTGGCAGAATAATGAACATGCCGATCGAAGAATTGAACAGACGCGCAGGAAGACGGTAACGTGAGGTACTTTTTCCACATCGGCTATAATGGACTGCAATACAACGGCTGGCAAAAACAACCTGGGGTGCTTAATGTGCAGGGTGTAATTGAAAAGACCCTAAGCAGCATTCTTAAAACACAGTTATTTATCAATGGATGTGGCCGCACTGATGCACACGTACATGCAAGCCAATTCTTCTTTCACGTGGATATTGAAAGGGAGTGGGACTTTGATTTGCTGTTTCGAATCAACAAAGCGCTACCGGTCAATATTGCCGTATTTGATATTATCCCTATGGAAGGACAGCCTCATGCGCGATTCGATGCGGTTTTTAGATCCTATAACTATTTCCTCCACACCTATAAGGATCCCTTTCTTAATGGACTAAGCTCTTTCTATTTACTAGACCATTTGGATTTCGATAAGATGAAATTGGCTGCGTCTGTGTTACCTAAGTATAAAGATTTTAAGCCCTTTTGCACTAGTCCGGATAAATATGAGCATACCATATGCAATGTGATGGAAGCTAAGCTTAGTGTCGATAAAAAAGGCGACAGACTAAGATTTCAAATCTCCTCTAACCGCTTTTTAGGTAAGATGATCAGAATCATCATGGGCCAACTGCTTAAGATAGGTAGCGGCACGCTATCGCTGGATGAATTTGAAAGCTACTTGATCCTGCTTAAAACCCCTGCCCTCATCACTCCTGCTCATCCACAGGGGCTTTATCTTTCCAAAGTCACCTATCCATATTTGAACTTACCGCCAAGAACGGAATTTTCATCTATACTACAAAAGCAGGCTGATGAAACCTGGAAAAACCTATAACCATGAAAAAACTGCTAACACTTCTCCTGTTGCTAGGTGCATCAACTGCATTTTCCCAAGATCCAACAACGCGTTACTTCAACCTGACCAGAAAGGTATTCAATAAGTCCAACGCTTACCAAACTACCGCATTCGTAGAGCAGAGGTGGCGACTTCCAGGAAATAAGGGCTTCAATGAAAGTATTTACCATGTCGAGGAAATTCTTAAGAAAGCGGGATTTGTACTGCAAAAAAAAAATGAAAAGGAAGGGGCACTAACCTACAGATTAGAAAAGCGCCCAATGAAAAAGAATGCCTGGGATCCAATTGATGCTAGTCTGACGATAGTGGGGCAAACAAAGCCTTTCCTGGCGTTCCAAACCAATAGAAATATGCTCACGATTGGTTCCTCCTCTACTCCTCCGGAAGGCCAGACAGCTCAAGTTATATATCTGGATGCTTTGGCAGTTAGTAAAGCGAGTGACCAAGACCTAAAAGGAAAAATCATATTCTCAGAAACAAGTTCGGCGAGGCTATTTAATGTAGCGATTTCTGCTGGAGCAATCGGCGTTCTGGGATATTCGATGCCGGCTTACACGCAGCCGGAAAAAAATCCAACCTCTATTCAGTTTTCAGGTATCAATAATCCTGACGACAAAGGCTGGGCTATTAATTTATCCTACCAAGCCAAACAAACCCTAAAAGAAGCGCTGTTAAAAGGGCCTGTAAAATTGAGAGTAAATGTCCAGGCTAACTCTTACGCTTCTGAAGAATTGACCATAGTGGCCAACGTAAAAGGATCAGTTGCTCCCGATCAACGCTTTGTATTTAGTGCTCATGTGCAAGAGCCAGGAGCGAATGATAATGCCACAGGTGTGGGTACGCTTGCCGAAATGGCCAGAGTGACAGCAATGCTCCTGAAAGACAATAAATTGAAGCCAAAGCGCACAATTACTTTTCTTTGGGGAGACGAAATTGTTTCCACTCAGCGCTACATCAAAGAGGATCAGGAGAGAGCAAAAGGAATCATTTGGGGCATGAGTTTGGATATGGTGGGCGAGGATACGCAAAAAACAGGCGGGAGTTTCCTGATTGAGAAAATGCCTGATCCTTCGGCTATCTGGACAAGAGGAGCAGACAAGCACAGTGAATGGGGCGCTGGCGATACAAAAGAAATAGACCTATTTCCTCATTACTATAACGACTTCATCGTGAAAATTTGCAATGAGCAGGGTAAACATGCAAAGTGGACTGTAAACTACAATCCATTTGAGGGAGGTAGCGACCATACCCCTTTTATTCAAAACAAGATTCCAGGAGTATTGATGTGGCATTTTACTGATAAGTTTTACCATACCGACAACGACAGACTAGATAAAGTTTCGGCAACGACCATGCAAAATGTTGGAATCAGCGCCTTAACTGCAGCTTATACCTTAGTTAACGCAGATGAAAATACAGCCCTTTTTACTATCAACGAAGTCCGGGATGCGGCCTTAAAGCGCCTAAAGATTGAGTTTAATTTAAGTAAGGATGCTGTTGCTTCTGGAAAAATACTCAGCGAAGAAAAGCACATTTTGGAAACTTGGGGCATCTACTATATTGCCGCAGTGTCAACTATACAAAACTTACCAGTTACATCAGAAACAACTAAAGTTGAATCCGCAATAAAAGCGGCAGTAAATCTGATCGAGACTGAAACACGAAAGTATTTAGAATATCTGAAATAGTTCATTTCTAACCTGTTCTGGGGTGATATTAATGCCATTCACCGTTAGAAAACTACGCTCATAATAAGGATGCCTTTCTTCAAGCTTTTCTTTAATAAAAGCAACGAGTTGCTGTTCATCCATACTAGCAATTAGTGGGCGTTTATGCTTTCCGTGTTCCAGGCGTTTCGCAAGGGCGAGCGGTGACAAGTCCACATAAATTGTGATTCCACTCCTATTCATAAACTCCATGTTATCAAAAAAGCATGGCGTTCCGCCTCCTGTAGAGACAATGCAGTTAGTTGGGTAATCAAGCGTATTCAAAGTGCCCTTCTCCAGTATCCTGAAAGCCTCCTCACCATTTACCGAGAAGTAATTGCTTACAGACACACCCGCTGCTTTCTCCAGTTCATAATCAAGGTCCATAAAACTATAGCTCATCTTTTGAGCAAGTTTTTTGCCTAAAGTAGTCTTGCCGCAGCCCATAAAACCGATTAAAAATATTCTCATAACTACGCTAATTTAACTCTCGGATCAACAAAGGCATATAAAATATCTACTAAAATATTAATTACTACAAATACCAGCGCAATGAACAGAATGGATCCCATGATAACTGGAAAGTCAGACATTTCCAAAGCGGTAACAGCTGTTCTTCCTAGACCGTTGTAGCCAAAGATATATTCCACAAAGAAAGATCCGGCTAATAAGGAGGCGAACCAACCAGAGATCGCAGTGATTACGGGGTTCATCGCATTTCTTAAGGCATGCTTGTAAATGATGGAATTGCGGCTCAGCCCTTTCGCTCTCGCTGTTCTGATATAATCTTGAGCCAACACGTCAAGCATCACGCTACGCGTCAGCTGAACAATAATGGCCAGAGGTCTTAAGCCTAATGTTACCATAGGTAACCATAGGTTTTTCCAGGTCATAATTTCTCCTTTGAAAGGATCATAACTGTAAAGACTTCCAGACATACTTAAGCCGGTATAATCGCTCAGTACGAATCCAAAAAGCCAGGCAATTATAATCCCGGCAAAGAATGAAGGTGCCGAAATTCCAAGAATTGCAAAGGCATTTGCTGCTTTGTCTATCCAGGTGTCCCTATTTACCGCAGAAACTACTCCAAGAAATACACCGATCAGCGTCGCAAAAATCATCGCAGTTAAGGCGAGGATAAAGGTATTTGGAACTGTTTCTCTCAAGATAGAAGTCACATCTCTTTTGGTTTGATAAGATCTGCGTAAATAGGGCAACTTTAGTGCAATGACATCACTGCCAAAAGAAAACAATTTTAGATAATGATATTTATCCCGCGAATCTGCATTATTATCATGTATTCCGATTGGGGAAAGGTCGTTCAAATATAGAAAAAACTGTACGGGCCTTGAACGATCTAAGCCAAACTCCTTCCTAACTGCCTCCAGAGATTGTACGTCAGACCGTTGCCCCAGTGTCATTCTTGCTGGATCTCCCGGCAAAACGTTGAATAGTAGAAAAACCACAACTATCACCCCTGCCATCACAGCGAATCCATATAAGAATTTCTTCAGGGCATAGTGAAGCATCGCTATTTTGAGAAATAGGTTTTATAAAGTTCGTCGAACGAAGGCACAAGATTATAGTGCCATTTGCCAATGATCTCCCCGTTTTTAAGTAATAATACTCCAGGGTTTGCACGAACCATACTTTTCAATGGAACTGCATCAGCATAGAAAACTTCCATGAACAACTTCATTCTTTTGCTGAAGGCATCCGCATCCTGGGCAGAATTCGCTGTAAGCATAACGGTTCTTATATTAAATTGTTCGGTTGCATTTAAAGCCAAAGCATTAAGTTCGGAGATGCCCCTTTCATCTGTATCATTTAAATTCCATGCAACAATAACAAAGTTGTAATACGGATTTTCAGTAATTTCTTTAGTATAATCCGTTCCTCCGGCATCTGTAATTTTCAAGTCACGAATTTTCGGCTGGTAACCTGCTTTTATAAGCTTGCTCTCAGGGTCACCGATGATTTCCCAATTGTCGTCTTTCCAAATATCCGTTTTCAGGTAGTCCTGATCGCTTAACACCTTCTTCTCACCAGTTTTCTTATTGGTCATGTTGTACATGATCTGGTATTCATCCGGAATCGCGCCCATGGGGATGCTCATCATCTGAGGGATATTTGCACCTACTTTATAAGGTAAAAAATCAAGAATAGGAAGTGAATTGTAGGTAAACTGTGTAAATAGCAGCGAGAACGCAAATACGGCAGCAAACAAGCTGCTTTGCCAACCCGGATGCGTGGTAACCGGGTTTATCTCTTCCTTAAATTTAAATAGATAAACGATCATAACCAACAATACTAGGTCTTTTGAGAAGGATTGCCATGGCGTTAAAGGGATCGCATCGCCAAAACATCCGCAGGACGTAACTACTTTGAAGAACGCAGATACAAACGTCAAGAAAGTAAAGAAGATAATAACTCCAAGTAGTCCCGCCGTAACTTGCTTACGCCAAAAACCAAACAACAGCAATGCACCTAATACAATTTCCAGAATGCAGAGTAACATCGCAATACCTGTAGCATACCCTATAAAAAATGTCATGTGGAATACTTCAAAGTATTCCTCAAGCTTATAGCCAAAACCAGTGGGATCATTGGCTTTGATCAATCCGGAAAAGATGAACAATATGCCGACAAATATTCTAAAGAAATTTAAGAGTGATATTTTCATAGTTCTATTTTACGCCCAGTTTAATCAATGCAAATACGGCATAATTAAGCATGTCCTGATAATTAGCGCTAACCCCTTCTGACGCCAGCGTATGACCAAGGTGATCCTCAATCTGTTTTACCCTCAAGACCTTCATCAAAATGAGATCGGTTAAGGAACTTATTCTCATGTCTCTCCAGGCCTCTCCGTAATCGTGGTTCTTGGCGAACATTAATTCTTTTGTTTCAAACACCTTTTTATCGAATAACATTTCCACCCGGTGAACTTCAAGTTCATTGGATTCTGAGGCATCAAGATCCAGTTGAACCATTGCGATCACGCAGTAGTTGATTATGCCAATATATTCCGAAGTAATGTCTTCTCCAACCTTTGAAACTTTCTTCACTTCCAGCGTACGAATTCGTTGTGCCTTTATAAAGATCTGATCAGTAATAGAAGCGGGTCTGAGGATGCGCCAGGCAGTACCATAATCACTCGTCTTTTTTACAAAAAGCGATTTGCAAACCGCTATAACTGAATCGTATTCTTGTGAAGTATTTGTTGCCAATTTTATCTAAGTTTGCAGCATTAAACAATGGCTAAAGATACATTTTTATACCGAAAGAGCACACTCAACCTGCAAGGAAAACTAGTAGATCTAGCCATTCCATCGGTCATGGCAATTCTTAATATCACGCCTGATTCCTTCTTTAAAAGGAGTAGCGTCGTCAGTATTGATGACGCTTTTTTTCGGATCGAAGAATATCTTAATGAGGGTGCAAAGTTCATTGATTTGGGTGCCTATTCTTCCAGACCTGGTGCAACCGATATCACCGCCGATGAAGAACTGCAGCGACTCATCCCATTTGTCGAAGCTATAAATAAGAGGTTTCCTGAGGCAGTACTTTCCATTGACACTTTTCGCGCAAAGGTCGCGAAAACTGCCATTGAAGCTGGCGCACATATAATTAACGACATAAGTGCAGGTAGCCTAGATGAGGAAATGTTTGATACCATAGCGGTATTAAATGTTCCCTACATCATAATGCACATGAAAGGCAATCCTCAGAATATGCAGGACTTTGCCCATTACAAAAACATCAGCATCGAGGTTTCAAATTATTTCAGTGCTAAAATTGCAAAGCTTCGCTCCCTGGGGGTAAAAGACGTCATTATTGACCCCGGTTTCGGGTTTTCAAAAACCATCGATCATAATTATGAGCTATTGCAGCACTTAGAAGATCTCCATATTTTCGGTCTCCCTATTCTAGTTGGCGTTTCCCGGAAAGGCATGATCCATAAGTTTCTGAAAACAACGGCCACAGCCGCATTGAATGGAACGAGCGTACTGAACACTATAGCCCTGTTAAAAGGCGCTAACATCCTTAGAGTTCATGATGTTCAAGAAGCTAAGGAATGCATCAATCTCGTCCGAAAGATGCAACAACAGTATTCTGATTAATTTCCTACCTTGCATTAATGAAAAGTTTAGACTTCGATTTTTTAAAGATCACGCCAACATCGGTTATAGACATCGTTCTGGTTGCAATCTTAATTTACTACATCTATAGTCTTATCAAGAACACGCTGGCAGTAAATCTCCTGCTGGGTATGATTATCATTCTTATCATCAAATTTGCAGTTGATGCGTTACAGATGGAGCTATTATCAACCATCATAAACAAATTTATAAGTGTAGGTCTAATAGCCCTTATCGTCATATTTCAACCAGAAATCAGGCGGTTTCTGCTCCTAATTGGAAAGAACACTTTCTTACAAAAAAATAAGGCTTGGTGGGGGTATCTCTTCGGCACAAAAGGAATTGAAAGAGATAACTTAGTGCGTATCAAGCCCATAATAGATGCTTGTAAAAGCATGAAGAAATCACGTACAGGAGCATTAATCGTGTTTGTTAAATTTTATGACGACCAGCTTTTTGCCAATAGCTGCGAAATCATAGAGTCCAAGATCTCTAAAAGATTGTTGGAGAGCATTTTTCAGAAATATAGTCCTCTGCATGATGGGGCTGTTGTAATCTCAGAAAATAAGATAAAGAGTGCCAGTTGCATCCTTCCGCTAACAGATAATGACCAATTACCTCCGCAGTTTGGCCTGCGTCACAGGGCAGGTATTGGCGTATCTGAAACAACTGATGCTGTAGCAGTAATTGTGTCTGAAGAAACAGGTGAAATAGCTTATGCCAAGCAAGGAAGGTTACGAATGAATGTGTCTTTTGGAGAATTGGAGAAACTACTTAATAAAGATTTCTAATTAGTAATAAACATATCCTTGAGCTAAACTATCCGAATCAAAAGCTTCGAATTTTTCATCCAAGCAAGATATTGTAACTGCCATGCTCTTAAAGTTCAGGTTACCAAAGCTGCTGGCCAACGCAGTGTCTGTCGCATCGAAGCTCGTAGCGATCTTCACAAGGCCATTAATAGGCATCAGCTTCGTCGCATCTATAATCACCCAATGTCCTCCAAGGTAAACTTCAAAACAAGCATGGAAATCTTGTGGAACCAATCGGTACGCATATCCTGTAAAATATCTTGCAGGAATAGTCATGGCTCTACACAAGGCTACGCCGAGATGCGCAAAATCTCTACAAACCCCGATCTGTTCGTTCAGGGTATCATAAGCTGAAGTCTGCGCTGAAGTAACTCCTCCTTTATATTCCACGTTGTCATAAATCCAGTCTCTAATCGCCATCACCTTTTCAAAAGTACTTTCAATAGATCCAAATTTATCGAACGCAAATTTATAAAGCTTGTCCGACTCACAATATCTGCTTGGGTTGAGGTAAGACAATACCGAAACAGGCATCAAACTAATCTGAACATCGTCTAGTTGTCTGGCAGGAATAGTTTTGATTTGATTTTCTACGACGCCAGAATACGTAAAAACCACTTCTTGTGCTTGTGGAACTTCCAAAACTTTAAACCTTTTTTCGCCGGAATTAGCATACCATTCGTAGCTTTTTAAAACTATGTTACAATCAAATTTTTCTTCTAGCACACGCTGTCCCACAGTTTTAAATGGCTGGATATTTAAAATTAAGGTAGATGGAACAGTAGAATCGTATATTAGTTCGGCAAATACCTCAAATTTCATACGGTATCTTCGTTAGGTATGGGTAATTTACTAAATGCAGTATTCATCCATTCTTCAGAAATATTGTCCAGCGCCTTTTTAAGCTCCTCTGCCCATTGGTCAGAAATATGCTCCAGGTCTTTTTTGCCATAACGATGTTCAACCATACTGAAAGTATTATTTTGATATAGAGCTACATCGATTGGAAAATCTACATCATTTGCGCTGGCTCTAGTAGAATCAAAAGACAAAAACCCGGTTTTTAACGCCAACTGCATACTGGAGTCACTTGTTAATGTTCTGTTTAAAATCGCCTTTCCATGACCTGAGTTGCCAATAATAACAAAAGGTGCGCCTTCTCCCAGCTCTACCCAGTTTCCCTCGGGATACAGTAAAAATAACTTGTGCTCCTCATCATCCTTAAGCTGGCCGCCAATAATAGTATGCAGGTTAAATTTCAACCCACTTTTTTCAAGTTCAGCGCGGTCTTCCTGAGCAACTCGTTTTACCTGTGCGCCAAAAGCATTAACAGCCTTGTATAATTTGTCATGGGTTTCCCCTTCCTCAAGAAGTTCTTTGAAATATTGTACCGCCTTATCTCTTACAGAACGTAAGCCACTGGTCATGATAAACAGTGAGTACTTATCACGCTGCTCAATATAAACTTTTTTCTTTTGTGTGGTGTCCGTACCCGAAGTAATTCGAGTATCTGCTATTGCTACCAAGCCCTCCTTAACCTTTATCGCTAAACAATATGTCATAGTCAAATATAACTAATCCGACCTAAAAAACTGAGCACTGAAGGTTTTATTTGCGTAGAATTTGTGACGGTTTTATCCTAAAAACAACAATTCTCTTATTATGAATTTCCAAGATGACTTATTATTTCATACTTTGTGAGGAATAACTACATTGGAGTCTCAGGGATAGGACCAGCAATAATGATTTTTAAAACTTTTAATGCCTTATTTTTAACATTCGTCTTGTTTGTTGGCTCCTCATACTCGCAAGTAACGGGAGCTCAACCGCCAGATGCTGATGGTATTATCGACCTGCGTAACGAATCTTTCGAAAATAATTACGAGATAAAAGGAAGATGGGGATTCTTTTGGAGCATGCTGGTTGCCCCGGAGGACTCCACTACCAAGGCACAGCAATATGTGCAGTTCCCAAATAGATGGACAAATTATAAATCCTTCGAAAGAAAACTACCTGCGTTTGGTTATGCCTCCTATAAAGTGACTATTTTGCTTCCTAAAAACAGTGAACAGCTTAGGTTCGCCATGCCAGAAACTTATACTGCATATTCGTTATTTTTCAATGGCAAATTAGTTGCAGCTAATGGTAAGGTAAGTACGTCTACAGATCATTTTGTTCCACATTGGCAATATAAAGCAGTTGATATTCCCAAGGATACAGAAAAACTCGAGATCCTGTTACAGATAGCCAATTTTGTTCATAGTAAAGGTGGCATAAGCAAATCTCCTTCAATAGGCAAAAAAATAAACATAGAATTTCAGCGCCGTAGTGCCGAAGCCATTGATTACGTGCTCTTCGGTTGTCTCATTATGGGCAGTATGTTTTTTATCAGCCTGTATTTGCTTGGAAACCGCGATAAGGCAATTTTGATGTTTACTATATACTCTTTGATATATAGCTACCGCATAATTGGTTCAGAGAATTATGTGCTACATACCATTTTCCCGAATCTAAATTGGTTTTTAACTGCGCGTTTAGAATATATGAGTTTGTTCCTAAGCATCGGCGTCTTTGCGCTTTACACGAAATACCTCTACCCTTTAGACATCAATAAAAATGTCGTGGAGATTATAAGTATCATATGCTTCACCTTCGCTTTTGCCACATTATGCATTGCACCTATATTTTTCACACAATTGATCAACCCATTTCTAGTCGTGATGGTGTTCTGTGTTTTTTATGTGCCTTATGTCTATATTTTGGCATTCATTAACAAGCGCCCGGGAGCTATTTATGCCTTATTGAGCTCGCTTGCATTAATGTTTGTATTCCTCCTTACATTACTTCGTTATTGGATGATCATTTCTGACTGGCAGCTAGCGACATTCTTCTGCTATATATTCTTCTTCTTCATGCAGTCGTTGATTCTGTCTCACCGTGTATCATTTGCCCTAAAGTTGGCGACAACACAAGCAGAGGAAGGTCTGTTAGTGAAAAGTGAGTTTTTGAGCACCATGAGTCACGAAATCAGAACACCACTGAACGCAGTAATTGGAATGAGCCACCTACTTTTAAAGGACAATCCGAGAAAGGACCAAATAGAATATCTGGATGTTATGCTATTTTCAGCAAACAACCTGTTGTCAATTGTAAATGATATCCTGGACTATACTAAAATCGAAGCCGGAAAAGTTACTTTTGAGCATATTGAAATGGATATCGCCTCCATTGTCAGAAATATTGTTAGCGGTCTGCAGGGTTCCGCGACAGATAAGGGAATTAGCCTAAACCTTAGTGTGGATGATGCACTGAACAATAAACTGCTTGGGGATCCCACCCGAACTACCCAGGTAATTACCAATCTGGTACACAACGCCATCAAGTTTACCCAAAAAGGCCAGGTGCAGGTAGGGATTGAGGTGGCCAACCAGAATGAAAGAACAGCCACGCTTAATATTTACGTTAAGGATACCGGTATCGGAATCTCGGAAGACAAACAAAAAATCATATTTGAGCGTTTCACCCAAGCAGATTCGTCAACCTCAAGAGGTTTTGGAGGCACTGGTTTAGGTTTAGCTATTTCAAAAAAAATCCTGGAATTGCAAAAATCTTCCCTTAAATTGATCAGTCAGGAAGGCAGCGGCTCCACATTCTACTTTATTCAGATTTTTGAAAAGAGCACAAAAGAAGTTGGGAGGCAGAATACCGAAGCACTACCCGATGAGGTTAATAAACCGCTAACCGGGATTCATATTTTACTTGTTGAAGACAACCTGATGAATGTAATTGTTGCCCAGAAATATCTTGAAAGATGGGGAGCAACAATTGATGTGGCACATAATGGACTTGAAGGGCTTAACATGGTTAACCCAAAGATCCACAAACTAGTACTAATCGATTTACACATGCCTATTATGGATGGCTATGAGGCAACCAGAAATATGCGTTCCAGAGGAATCAATATTCCAATAATAGCACTGACCGCTAATCTTCCTAATGAAATTGCTCAGCAAGTGAAAGATGCTGGTATGGATGACTTTGTAGTAAAGCCCTTTCTTCCAGATGAGCTTTACCGAAAAGTACTACATTTCAGCGCAGGAGAAAACTAGTGCAAAAAAAGGCCGCTGATACATATTCGTTACAGCGGCCTTTCAGGTTAAAGCATTTTACTAGCAGTACTGATCGAAAGCACCAACTAGACTATCTGCGATCATTTGAGCCGGGCGACCTTCAATTTGATGACGCTCGATCATGTGAACAAGTTTACCATTTTTAAATAACGCCATTGCGGGTGATGATGGAGGAAAAGGCATCATGTAACCTCTTGCTCTATCAACTGCCTCTTTTTCCATACCAGCGAAAACAGTTATTAATTTATCAGGATGTTTATCATTAGCTGCTGCTAGTCTCGCTGCTGGACGAGCATTAGCCGCCGCACAACCACAAACTGAATTAACAACAACAAGAACGGTTCCTTCAGCAGCAATCGCATTGTCAACATCAGCAGCGGTTTTCATCTCTTCAAAACCAACTATTGTCAATTCTGCACGCATCGGTTCAACTAAATATTCTGGATACATATTATTAAATTTTGATTATCTCTTTTGAATGTGTAAAGGTACAGCCCTAAAGAACAGTATCAAAGCATTCTACATGCCCTGATACAGTTTTTACCTTAAAATTACGATGATCAAAGCGTAACAACCTTTTACTGGCTCTTCATTCCTTCGAGTACTTCTTTCATATGTTGTGGATCCTGCAAAGCAGCAAATCCGAAAAACATTACGATTGCCACTATAAACAGAACATATAGCACACTTAATATCAAAGCAATAATGGAGCAAATTCTCCCCGCTTTTGAGTTTTTATAAGAACTCTCGGTATACGCGTCCGGATTGTTTTTGTATAAGGCCAAATCCTTGTTCCCAAGAACAAGACCGATGATACCCAAAATAAGTCCAGGTACACCATAGCAGCAGCAAGACAATATTGCCAGGATGCCTAAAACCAAAACAGGGGTGCTATTTGGCAGTGACATTTGCCCAAATTGTCCGTGTGGGGTAACTGGTGGTACTTGCTGTGAAAAGTCCGATGGCTTAGGATTAGGTGTGAATTCTGGTTCTTGACCAGGCACTTGATTTTCTGACATAAGGTTAATTTAAATTACGGGTGTATATTTTGTATGAATAGTTAAGTAGAATGATTAGTGCGATAAGCGCGTAGGCAATTTTGATAAGGAATGCTCCATGTTTAAAATCAAACTTTAGATGAGCAGGAACAAATAGCACCAATGCGATGATTGGCATGGAAGCAGGGTAAAGCTGGAAAGAATGGTTTAGATCACCTTTGACCAATGCAATAACCGAGCGTTGAAAGCCACAACCTGGACAATCAAGGCCAGTATGGCTCTTGAATGGACAGGAAAGTAAATGTGCTTCCAGCCAGTTTATTAACCCAAGAAATGTAACGAACAGAGACATGAGGGAACTGCGTATTTTATTCGTTACTAAATTATACAATTAGTTGACAAATAAAATATCATCTCGAATTTATTATCTTCCACATTATCAGCATGATGCATGAACACCAAAAGATTTACTTTAGCTGCCAACTTTTGAAATTGGTCAAAGTAATCCCTACTTTTGCCAAACAATTAATCATAAAAAATATGTCATCAGTAG
>JACMPF010000140.1 GCA_014377665.1 Pedobacter sp.
ATTCAGAATATCTCCAAATTAGCGGATTCAAATGAAGTAAAATACGACGTTGTTGGTCCAATCTGTGAAAGCACAGACTGTTTTGGTAAAGAAGTGGAATTACCTGAAACGTTCCGTGGAGACCTTATTGCATTACGAAGCGCAGGGGCATATGGAGAAGTAATGGCCTCTCACTACAACCTAAGAGACGAGATTAGAGCGGTATATTCTTAAGAATCTTCCGTTAATAGTATAGCATTTTAGCTAGTCTCTTCACAAGACATGCAAAGTAGCTAAGAGGGAGCTGGTAGGGAACTCAGCGCATACTCCTTGGGCAAAGTATGATTAGGACTCTTCAAAGAAATCACCCAAGCCGCCTAAGTAGAATTCTGTTAGTCCGGAGGTGAAATCTTCATAATCGCCATCAGGGATATTGGTTTGCACAAATTCAAGCGATGTTCCTTTCTTGTCCTCATGAAGTTTTATGGTTACAATAGATGGCTCATTATCTTCTCCAAAATACCATTGCTGTATTATTTTCTTTCCAAACTCAAATTCCAAGTTTTTACCGGTTATGTCCCCATCCCAGAACGAAAATTCGGTGCCTGGTTCTTCAGTGAATTCAACTTCTGCGCCTGTCCACAATTGAATGCTTTGCGCTTTTGTTAATGCTAGATAAACTTCCTCTGGAGGAGCTGGTAAGTAGTAATATTTCTTGAAGGTTTTCATTAATCAAATCTAGTTATTATTTGAAAGCATTGATGCCTGTTATGTCCATTCCTGTTATTAATAAATGAATATCATGTGTGCCTTCATAGGTTACTACTGATTCCAGGTTCATCATGTGCCTCATGATAGAATAATCTCCCGTGATTCCCATACCACCTAGCATTTGTCTCGCATTGCGAGCAATCTCGATTGCAACTTCCACACTATTTCTTTTAGCCATGGAGATCTGTTCAACAGATGCTCTATTTTGAGATTTTAAAACACCTAATCGCCAAACTAATAATTGTCCTTTGGTGATCTCTGTGATCATTTCAGCCAGTTTTTTCTGTTGCAACTGAAAGCCGGCAATAGGCCTTCCGAATTGAATCCTTTCTTTGGAATACCTTAAAGCGGTGTCATAGCAATCCATAGCTACACCAAGTGCGCCCCAGGCGATTCCATATCGTGCTTGGTTCAAGCAACCCAAAGGACCCTTTAAGCCGGTTATATCAGGAAAGATGTTTTCTTTGGGTACCTCGACATTATCAAATACTAACTCCCCGGTGGCCGATGCCCTTAAACTCCACTTTCCATGAGTTTCTGGTGTGCTAAAACCCTTCATGCCGCGCTCCACGATTAGTCCCCTTATTTTTCCTGCCTCATCCTTAGCCCATACCACAGCGATATCTGCAAAAGGGGCGTTGGAGATCCACATCTTTGCGCCATTCAAAAGATAATGTGAGCCCATATCTTTAATGTTGGTAGTCATGCCTCCAGGATTAGACCCATGATCAGGTTCCGTTAGTCCGAAACATCCCATTAGCTCGCCAATAGCTAGCTTAGGAAGGTATTTTTTGCGTTGCTGTTCCGTCCCATAGGCGTAGATAGGGTACATCACCAATGAGCCCTGAACAGATGCTGTCGAACGTATTCCAGAATCACCACGCTCGATTTCCTGCATAATGATTCCATAGGCGGTGTAATCAAGACCTGCGCCACCATATTCGATGGGGATCGTTGGCCCAAAAGCTCCAATTTCTCCAAGACCTTTTATCAACTGTTTTGGGAATTCTGCACGTTGTGCGAAGTCTTCAATGATCGGGCTGACCTCTTTCTTAACCCAGTCTCTGGTCGTGCTTCGGATCAGCTTATGCTCATCAGTAAGTAATTCATCTAAAAGGTAGTAGTCTGGTGCTTCGTAAAGATCTTTCCTGATAGATTTTTCCATATTCGTGGGATAAATTGGGTAGAGAAAATGTGCTCATTTCAAAGTTAATAATTTAAGGCAATGGCTGGTTATTACCAATCAATAATTTAAATTTGTTGGATGACTGGACCTCAAAACTATCTGCAGACCGTTGCCTTGAAAGATGTTAAATGTTTCGCCTATCACGGCTTTTACAAAGAGGAGCAATTAACTGGTATCTATTTTTCTTTAGATGTGACGGTTACTTTCATTCCGGATCAGGAAACAGAAAATCTGGACAAGACAGTCAATTACGAGGTGCTGAATAGTATCATTCTAAATGAAATGATTGTTCCGAAAAAGCTTCTGGAAACTGTTGTTAAAAACATTCTCGATCAAATAATAGCCAAATACAGTTATCTAAAAACGGCAGAAGTTAGCATTAAAAAGCTTAACCCACCTATGCCAGGGCAGGTAGGTCACTCGTTTGTGCAGCTACGTTATAATGCAGCATAATTCAACCAACATTTACACAACTGATTGCAAGTAATGGAATTCAACAAAATCAATGTAAGTATCTTAAACTTAATTAGAGAAGCGATAGGGGCAGATAATGTCTTTACAGATGAGGAATCTTTCCAGAGATATGGTCATGACGAAACCGAGGATCTTAAGTTTTTTCCAGAGGTGGTAGTCAAGCCAGCAGACACCGCATCTATATCGGCTTTGATGAAAATATGCAACGAACATCACGTTCCGGTAACTCCTAGGGGAGGAGGAACAGGATTGAGTGGGGCAGCTTTACCAGTTTTTGGCGGCGTTCTATTGTCGATGGAAAGGTTTAAAGCCCTTATTGAAATTGATATTGACAACCTCCAGGCTACCGTTGAACCTGGAGTAATTACTGAGGAGTTTATTAATGCAGTTGCGGAGAAAGGTCTGTTGTATCCTGTAGATCCGTCTAGCAAAGGATCCTGCTTTATTGGTGGAAATGTAGCGCATGGTTCTGGTGGTCCGAGGGTGGTAAAGTACGGAACAATTAGAGAGTATATTCTTAACCTCGAGGTGGTTTTGCCAACAGGGGAGGTAATTTGGACTGGAGCAAATACACTTAAATACGCATCTGGTTATAATTTGACACAGTTAATGATAGGCTCAGAAGGAACTTTAGGAGTGGTAACCAAGATTGTAACTAAGCTGATTCCAAAGCCTCAGCAAAGTGTGGTAATGTTGGGTTCGTTTACTGAAAACGAAAAGGCTTGTGCTGCTGTTTCAGCAATATTTAGAGCGGGAATTACTCCCTCTGCACTCGAGTTCATGGAAAGAAAAGGAGTGGAATGGGTTATAAAATTCGACGACATTAAGTTTGATCTTAAGAATGATGTTAATGCCTTTTTAATGATTGAATTTGATGGTGATGACCTGGATAACATCTTTAAAGATTGTGAGAAAGTAAATATGGTGCTTGAGGAGTTTGGTTGCATAGATGTATTATTTGCTGATACCGCTCAACAGAAAGAGGAGCTTTGGCGGATGAGGCGTACCATGGCAGAATCGGTTAAATCAAACTCTGTGTACAAAGAGGAAGATACGGTTGTGCCTAGAGCAGCGCTCCCGAAACTAATTAATGGTATCAAAGAAATTGGTTCAAAGTATGGTTTCGAAAGTGTTTGCTACGGTCATGCAGGTGATGGAAACCTACATGTTAACATTATTAAGGCAGGAATGAGTGATCAAGACTGGAAGGATAAGCTCAAGGATGGTATTGTGGAGATCTTCGAACTTACCACGCAATTGGGTGGTACAATTTCTGGCGAGCATGGTATTGGACTGGTTCAAAAGGAATTTATGCCCATTAAATATAGTGAGGTAAGTCTAAACCTAATGCGTGGGATAAAGAAGGTGTTTGATCCAAATGGGATCATGAATCCCGGGAAGATATTTTAGTTGCGGCTTAATTGTTCAAAAATTAACATCTTATTCTTCTCGCTTTCTGGTATGGGTGCAGAGCTTTTGGTTTGATAATCAAAAGCAACGCAGACTGTTTTCCCTTTGCTACAAACAACTTCTACCCCATCTTTTATTTTGACTAGCAGGTATTCCAGATCGAAACTACTGGTTCCTATTCTGGATGTTCTAACATACATGCTTATTCTGTCTTCAATAAATATGGGTTTGATATAATCAATATTGGCTTTCGCTATAACTACACCCGTTTTTTTCCAATCCCATTTAATGGCGTTCGACCAATACTTCGTTCTTGCGATTTCCATGTAAGTAAAATATACCGCATTGTTAACGTGACCCATCATATCAAAATCTGCAAACCTGGTTTCGATCGTTGTTTTAAACAGAAAACTGTCTATTTGATTGGTTATATCTGCCGTTTTGTCGGTATGGTTAGTCTTATTGCGCCAAAAAGTCTTGAAAATCATAAATAAATGGGTTGGTATAAGAGTTGAATATGTGGTTAGTATAAAACGTACAAATTAAAAGGAGAATATAAAATGACACTAGTAAAATTCAACAACAGAACCAGAAGCAGTGCGCCTTACTTTAACAATGTATTCGACTCATTGTTTAATGAAGCAATAAATAAAAATTTAACGATCAATAAAGTTCCTGGTGTTAATATTTTGGAAACTGAAGGTAACTACAAGATCGAACTTGCTGCTCCAGGGTTGACGAAAGAAGACTTTCAGATCAACCTTAAAAAAGATACTTTATCTGTTTGGGCTGAGAAAAAAGCACAAGAGGGAGCCGATAACAAAGAATACTCACGAGTTGAATTCGATTATCGTTCTTTCGCAAGATCGTTTGTGCTTCCTGAAAGCGTAGATGCAGATAATATTTCTGCAGAATATGTAAATGGTATTTTAAACATTACTATTGGTAAAGACGTGGCAAAATTGCAAGAAAAAGAGATTAAAGTTTCATAAGTAAGAGTGAGTTTTGGTTTTAAGGTTAGGGTATGTCGAGAGACATGCCCTTTTTTTATTTCAATTTCTTAAATTGGCAGTTCATCTGTAAGATTTTTATGATCAAAAGACTATTGTTGCTATTCGTGCTTGTTTGTTCAATAACCAACTCCTTTTCTCAAGGTTTGTCCAAGGCAGCTGTTGTTGAAGCTTCGAAAAAAGCTATCGCAATTGAAACTGAAAACCAAAAGTTGGAACTACAAAAGATCTGGAGTCAGAAGGTTGTAACACAGGGAGCGTTTGAGATGAAATTTGCGTATCGGATTCTAGGAGAAAAACCAGCCGATGGAAGAAGTCTTTATATTTCATTACACGGCGGTGGTAATACCTCTTCAGCGGCAAACGATCAGCAGTGGAAAAACCAGATTAACCTTTATACGCCAAAGGAGGGTGTTTATTTGGCGCCAAGAGCACCTACAAATACCTGGAATCTTTGGCATGAAGACCATATTGATGATATGTTTGCTGAAATAGTGAAGGCTGCTGTCTTGAATGAAGGTGTTAATCCAAATAAAGTTTATTTATTAGGGTATTCTGCAGGGGGCGACGGCTTATTTCAGCTTGCGCCTAGAATGGCTGACTACTGGGCTGCGGCGTCAATGATGGCTGGTCATCCTGGCGATGCCTCGGCACTTAGTCTTAGAAACCTGCCCTTTGCAATTTATATGGGAGGAGCAGATGCCGCATACAAACGCAACGAACTAGCGAAAGTCTGGGCTGAAAAATTAGATAGTTTACAAACTAAGAATCCTGGAAGTTATGTGCATGACGTGCATATTTATGAGGGGCTGCCGCATTGGATGAGCAGGAGGGATACGAATGCTATCCAATGGATGGCATCTTTTACAAGGAAAGCTCTTCCTTCGAAAGTTGCCTGGCATCAGGACGATCGCCACCACCAACAATTTTACTGGTTAGGAACGCCTCTTCCTGAAACAGGTAAAGAAGCTGTGGTATCTATAACTAAAAATACAATTACCATTGAGCGTAACGACAACCCTCAGCTATATATCTACTTGAATGACCAGCTTCTAAATCTAGATAAGAAGATAAAAGTGGTATTAAATGGAAAAACCGTGTATAACAATAAAGCGGACAGAAAACTTGTATTGATCCAGACAACTGCTAAACGCTTAGATTTGGATTTGGTGTTTTCTGCCCGCATGCTTATAAAAGACGGTAAAGTTATAGAACAGTAATCTTAGCTGTAACCCAGGATTTTTAGAACCTGCTTGCTGTTTTGTTCTTCTCCAAATACCTCGAAGTTGAAAGTCTCATCACGGTTCCGGCGAATGATTACGTGTTTTGGACTAGGTAGCAAGCAATGGTGTATTCCGCCATATCCACTTAATACCTCCTGATACGCGCCAGTATTGAAGAAACCAAGGTATTGTACTTTTCTTGTTTTCGGCATGAATACACTGTTCATGTGCGCTTCCTGATTGTAATAATCTTGGCCGTCGCAAGTGATACCCCCTAAATTGACACGCTCATATTCTGCATCCCAGTTGTTTATTGGTAACAAGATATATTTCTGGTTCAACGCCCAAAC
>JACMPF010000141.1 GCA_014377665.1 Pedobacter sp.
GGATCTTCATGATGGATTAGGACAGCTTTTGTCGGCTGTTAAGATGAATACAGAAGTGCTGATTGAAAAATACCTTAAAAATAGACCTGAAGCTGAGGAATTAGGTAATAGGCTTCTAGCAATGGCTGATGAAAGTTGTATCGAAGTGAGATCTATAGCCCATCAGATGACACCTAATGCTTTGTTGAAAAGCGGTTTAGTTTCTGCTGTGAGAGATTTTGTTCATCAAATTCCTCCAGACCGAATACAGGTCTCGCTGGAAACTATTGGATTGAATGAGCTACTAGAAAGCAGCATCGAAACCGTTCTCTATCGGGTAATCCAAAGAATCTGTGAATAATATCGTCAAGCATGCGAATGCTTCAAGGATTAACATATCTATCATTTCTGAGGATAACGAGATCAGTGTTATGATTGAAGATAATGGTATCGGTTATGATCAAAGCAGTAAATATTTTTCTGCGGGTATTGGCCTAAAGAATATACAAAACAGAATAGAGTATTTGAAGGGAACTGTCGACATTTCTTCCGAGCCCGGAAAAGGTACGCTTGTCGCTCTTTATGTTCCATTGGAATCTTAAATTTGGATCATGATAGATTTGTTCCACAAGGGCTCAATTGAGGATAAAAACCTGCTCCCAAAAGATGGTGTCGTTAATTATTATGGAAAAGTAATGTCCTTAGCTCACGCAAATATTTATTTGCAGAAGTTGATGGAAACCATTGCCTGGAAACCTGATGAAGCCGTTATTTTTGGTAAGCACATCTTTACGAAGAGAAAGGTAGCCTGGTATGGCGAACGCGAGTTCGAATACACGTATTCCAAAACTACAAAGGAGGCCTTAGTATGGACTCCTGAACTATTAGAACTGAAAGTATTGATTGAGCATAAAACAGGCGAAACATTCAACTCATGCCTTCTGAACTTATACCATAACGGCGATGAGGGAATGGCATGGCATAGCGACGGGGAAAAAGATCTTAAAAAGAATGGCGCAATTGGATCGCTCAGTTTTGGCGCCGAGCGTAAGTTTTATCTTAAGCATAAAATAACTAAAGAAACAGTATCGTTGACGCTAGAAAATGGGAGTCTTTTGGTGATGAAGGGGGAGACTCAATCTCATTGGTTACATAGATTGCCACAAACAAGGCTTGTGTCCAAGCCAAGGATCAATTTAACTTTCAGAACAATAACTCATTAGTTATAGGTGCAACTTTAAAAAAGACTGAAAATTCATTAGCTTTACAATAACACAACTAAATAAAACCTGTATGTTTCAATTCAGATATGCAAAAATATACGCTGGTATATTCTTCGCCTTATGTATCTCAATCGCGCTTTACGCCTGTAAAGCCGTTGCTCCAAAATCAGCCGCTGCCAATAACGAATCAAATCCTCAAACGATGAAAACCGCCAGAATATTAGTGTTTTCAAAGACCAAGGGTTTCTACCATTCCTCTATTCCAGAAGGCATAAAGGCGATAATGAAGCTTGGTGCCGAAAATAAATTTCAGGTTGATACTACTAAAGATGCCAATTACTTTGTGGATGATAGCCTAAAGAATTACAGGACTGTAATATTTTTAAGCACAACAGGCAACATTTTGAACTCTGATCAGCAAGTTGCATTCGAAAGATATGTTGAAGCTGGAGGAGGTTTTGTTGGGATTCACGCTGCGGCCGACACAGAGTATGAATGGCCATGGTATAACAGGTTGGTTGGAGCCTATTTTTTAAGTCACCCAGGTAATCCAAACGTCCGCAAGGCAACGATAGAAGTGAAGGATACCACTCACATACTGACTAAAAACTTGCCTAAAAGGTGGGAAAGAACTGACGAATGGTATAATTATAAAAGTATTCAAGAAGACCTCAAAGTCTTGGCCAGGTTGGACGAAACCACTTATGAGGGTGGGGAGAATGGAGACAATCATCCGATCGCATGGTACCATGATTATGATGGCGGTCGCGCATTTTATACAGGTGGAGGCCATACTGATGAAACATATAAAGAGCCACTTTTCTTGAATCACCTGCTTGCTGGAATAAAATATGCAATTGGAAACAATACGTTACTAGACTATTCCAAGGCCTACGCTGTTAAGAAACCGGAAGACAACCGTTTTACTAAAACTATTTTATCAGACGACTTGAATGAACCAATGGAGCTTGCTGTTGCCCCAGATGGCCGGGTCTTCTTTATTGAAAGAGCGGGAAATTTTTATGTATTCAACCCAGAGGATAAAAAAACAACTCTTGTGTATAAATTCCCTGTCACAGCAGTCGATAAGTACCTGAATGGCCTACTTGGTATGACAATTGATCCGAATTTTGCTACCAACAATTATTTGTATTTCTTCAATACAGCTGGGCCGAACGACAAGCTCAGACAGCATATTTCGAGATTTAAAATAAGCAAAGATAATCAGCTTGATCTAAAGTCCGAAAAGGTGATTATTGAGATTCCTATTGAGGCGGAAGTAAGTGCGCATACAGGTGGGTCTATGGCCTGGGACAGGCATGGTAATCTTTTTATTTCTACTGGAGATAATACGGTACCCTTCGAGTCTGAAGGTTTCGCTCCTATCGATCGAATGGTTAACCGGGTAAACTATACAGCAGAAAGATCTGCTGCCAATACGAATGACCTCAGGGGGAAAATACTACGCATACATCCGGAAGCGGACGGCAGCTATACGATTCCGGAAGGAAACCTGTTTCCAAAGGGAACCTCACTAACCCGCCCAGAAATTTATGTTATGGGTTGTAGAAATCCCTATCGCATTTCTGTAGATCCGGAAACCTCTACGGTTTACTGGGGAGAAGTTGGTCCGGATTCTGGAACTGATGGAAAGCAAGGACCGAGAGGTTACGATGAATTTAACCAGGCTAAGTCGGCAGGAAACTTCGGCTGGCCTTATTTTGTTGGAGACAATAAGCCTTATATGCAGTACGATTTTGCCACCAAAGTAGTTGGAGCACCTTTTGAGGTAAGTGGCCCGGTTAATAACTCGCCATATAACACCGGACTTAAAAAGCTTCCTGCTCCGCATAAACCTATGGTATGGTATCCATATAATCGCTCTGATCAGTTTCCTATGCTGGGTCAAAGCGGTCGCTGCGCTATGGGCGGACCGATGTATCACTTTGACGCAAAGTTGAGCTCAGGCACGAAATTTCCTGAATATTATGACAAAGGGTTGTTTGTTTATGATTGGATGCGGAACTGGGTGTTCGTATTAAGGATGGATGAGAATCAAGATTACAAACGTATGGAACCCTTCATGGAAACAAACGGGGATTTTAGACGTCCGGTTGATATTGAGATTGGTCCAGATGGCACTTTTTATATGTTAGAATACGGTGCTGTATATGGCATTGATAACGTAGATGCCCGACTGGTTCGAATAGATTACAATGGCGGGAATAGAGCTCCGGTGGCGAAACTTATAGTTAAAGATACAGTGGGCTTAGCCCCTTATAAAGTAGCATTCAGTTCTAAAAGTTATGACAATGACGATGAAGATAAGTTGAGCTATCAATGGTATTTTGATGGGAATACGGTCGGTTCTGTAGTTCAAAACCCAACACATACCTTTACGGAGAATGGAATCTATAACGTGAGATTGGAAGTTAGAGATGCGGCGGGTTTGGTAGCAAAAGACAATGTACAGATTAAGGTAGGCAATACATTTCCGGATGTAACCATCAGTACACCAAATAGCAGTTCATTCTTTTTCCCGGGTGCCCAGAATCTCATTTATAAAGTTGTTGTGAAGGACAATGAAGATAAATTTATTGATCCAAAGAAGGTAAAAGTTAATCTTGATTTTATTGCAAAAATAGAAAGCAATACGTCTTTAGTTGGGCACCAAGAAATTACGCCCAGCTATAATTACGGACAAGCGTTAGTCGCAAAAAGTGATTGTAAAGCTTGTCATCAGGTGAATGCTAAATCTGTAGGCCCTTCGTTCCTGCAGATTGCCAAGCGTTATCAAGGCCAGAAAACTGCAGTGGCTAAATTAGCGAATAAGATCATCGTTGGTGGTGGGGGTGTTTGGGGAGAACACTCTATGAGTGCACATCCGCAGATCTCGAATGATGATGCCACAGAGATTGTGAAATATATATTATCCTTAAGTGTTAAAAAAGACAATACGTCTTTGCCTCAGCAAGGAATTGTTTCGCTAAACAAGCACATTGCATTGAAAGACCAAGGTAGATATGTACTATCAGCTTCCTACACTGACAATGGGGGAGCAATTACTCCTTTGACTAAAAAGGAGACTATTGTGCTAAGGCCGGCAAAAGTTCAGGCTGAAGATGCAGATTTAATCAAAAATGCTAGCAAAAGCAGCACCTACGTGGGAAGTATTCACAATAGGTCTTATTTTGTTTTCAAGGGTATTAATCTTAAAGGTATCGGTAGTTTAAGTTACTTTTACGCCTCAATAAACCAATCCGGTTTGATAGAAGTTCGGTTGGATTCTCCGAAAGGGGAGGTAATCAGTAAGACAGAGTTTAATCCAACTGGCAATTGGGACACCTACAAAACGCTTACTGCTCCTTTAACTGCGGTTACTGGAAAGCATGATTTGTATTTTATCTTCATAAAGGATGCGAAGCCAAATAATGACCTTATTAGTGTGGATTATATTAATTTCAACAAGGCAGGAAATTAGTGAACTGAAGCTGGTTGGTGTACCTCTTTATGGAAATTTTCCATTACAAGAATTGCAGCACCAATCAGCTCTGCATCAAATCCAATTTCTGAGATCATTATATCTGTTTCACTAGAAAGCCTGGGGATACAATATTTATTTAGGGCTTGCTGGATAGGAGCAAGAAGGAGTTTACCAACTTTAACGCCTCTACCGCTTATAACTATGGCCTTAGGATTCATGATATGTATAAGAATGGAAAGACCGCGTCCAATTTTGTATCCAGCTTCTGAAAGCAATTCTATAGCAAATTGATCCCCCTTGTTTGCCACATCCATCAACGCATCTCCTGCCGCAACTTTCGATCTTTCATCAAATCCCTGAAAGCTGGAGATACGACCACTTTTAATTCCGTCCAAAGCCTTTTCTGCTACTGCAAGTAGAGAAGCTTCGGCTTCAAGACAGCCTTGTTTTCCACAGGAGCATAGTGCACCTTCTTCCGTAATTGGGATGTGACTAAATTCCCCTGCGAAACCCGAATGGCCTCTGAAAAGTTGTCCGTTTATAATCATACCCAGACCAATGCCCCAGCTCAAATTAATAACCATCACATCTTTAATATCTTTAGCCACCCCAAACTTGAGTTCCGAAAGTGCGATTAGACTGCTGTCGTTGTCGATAAAAACAGGTAAACCGATTGCATTAGAAATATGTCCTGTTAAGCTTTCATCACCTGCGTCTAAATATGTATGATTAACGCCTTCATTAATATTGACAAAGCCTGGCATTCCTATACCCACGCCAATTAACTTTTCTTTATCAAGGCTATTTTTTGCAATATGACCTACGATAATCTCCGTAAGTGATGCTAAAGAGTTGACGTTGTTTAAAAGCTTAAGCTCAAAAATTTCTACAGGAGTAATATAATTATTGAGAAGATCAACCGTAACTATTCGTGTAGATAGCTGATCCATTGCGACTGTAACTATAAATAGCCTATCGGATTTCAGGGCATACAATAATGGTCTCCTTCCCCCGCTTGAGGGAGCGTAGCCTTGTTCAATTACCAATCCCATTTCAATTAAATGATTTAGCGACTTAGTAACCAATGGTATACTTTTATCTATTTTGGAGCTCAACTCTGCGCATGACATTACAGTGCCATAATAAAGTTGCTGAATGATCTCAGCATACAGCTTTGAGTTTTTCTTATTGGTGTTAAACACTCTAGTGGATTTAGATATACAGGCAAAAATATGCATTAGGTTTATAAAGACTGTTAGCTTTAATAAAAAGAATTAACCTTAACTAGTAATGTTTACGATAACTAGACTAACTTAAATGTTTATTTAAATATTCTATTAAATCTTTTTAATTATTTTTAAAAGTTCCAGAATATTTTTATTAGTTTTGAGATGGACACCGAAACAAAGCCTATGAACCAGCGATTTACAGTTGACTATCGAAATAGGCTTTTTAGAACCAGAGCGCTAGGTTTGTCGAAATCATTGGTATAAGCTATTTCGATAGTGTTATTAACAAGGCTGATGGAGAAAAGAAACATTCGTTTAAAAATTTAATACCTTGCTAATGTAATTCTTAACTATGAGAAAGTCCCTGCTTTTTATCCTCGTTTTAATTTTAACAAAAGTTTCCTATTCCCAAAAGCGATCATCCTTTGATGCCAGAGGCCTGAAAGTAAGCTGGGAAACGGTGGAGAATAATTATAAGGAAACAAAGGAAACCTATTCAAAATTGACCTTGACCAACATTAGTAAAGAGTTTTTTCCCGCAAGCGGATGGACGCTTTATTTTAATGCACCAAACCTCAAAAGCCTTAATGAAACAGGAGGCTCAGTTAAGGTTGAGCTGATCAATGGGGATTTCTTTAAAGCTACACCAGCGAGGATATTCAAGGGATTGGGAGCAGGTAAATCTGAAGTTATTCCATTACTCTCAAGAGACCTTATCAAGAGAACTGATTTCCCTAGAGGATTTTATATCGTATTTAATTCCAGGCCCTCCAACGCGATTCCTGTAATTTATGAAGCGCTAACGGCTGTAGACTACAGCAGACAACAGCAATTGATTGCGGAAAAAAATTATCAGGAGAATGACGAGATCGAAGACATTCCTCTATCATTATTGCCACCTATATTCCCTAGCCCTTCGAGCATCAAGAAAACTAAAGATATTTTCAATCTGAATAAACTGACGAAGATAATCACCGACCCAGCATTTGGCCCCGAGGCAGCGTATCTAAATGACGAGTTTGAAAAGCTTTTTACCTTCAAGCCGCTACCTGGGACTACGGAAAAACAAAACGTAATTATTTTACAAAAGCTTTCTTTACCGTCTAAAGAGGCATATAAACTACAGGTTACTTCAAATGAGATTATAATAGGAGCCTCTGGCAAAGAAGGTTTATTTTATGGAATTCAATCCTTAAAGAACCTATTTCCCATCTCAATCTGGTCGACTAAACATGATGCTATTGCGATCCCTGGAATATCAGTCAGCGATGCACCACGCTTTCCTCACCGTGCCTTTATGATGGATATTGCCCGTAATTTTCAGGGTAAAAAGGAAATACTTAAGGTTATTGAAATGATCTCGTTTTATAAGCTAAACGTGCTCCATTTGCACCTTAATGATGATGAAGGCTGGAGGATAGAGATTCCAGGTTTACCTGAGCTGACTGATGTTGGCTCCAAGAGAGGCCATACACTTAGCGAACAGGAAAACCTGATACCTTCCTACGGATCGGGACCGACTGTTAACGCCAATTCAGGAAGCGGCTTTTTAACAAGAGCGGATTATCTCGAGATTTTAGAATATGCAACAATACGTCATGTGGAAGTTATTCCGGAGTTTGAGACCCCAGGACACGCGCGCGCAGCAATAAAATCTATGGATGCCCGTTATGAAAAGTTGCTAAAATCTGGAGATAAGGCTGGTGCTGAACAATACTTGTTGCGTGATCTAAATGACGCTTCAGTGTATAGATCTGTCCAAGGCTGGAACGATAACGTAATAAATCCTGCACTACCCTCAGTCTATAAGTTTATTGAGAAGTTGGCAGACGAAATGATCGCGGTTTATAAAGAAGCAGGCGCCCCTTTACACACTATACACTTTGGTGGTGATGAAGTCCCAGAAGGCGTTTGGGAAAAGTCTCCAGCAGTAGCTAATCTCTTGAAAATAGATGCCAGCGTAACCTCTGTCGATGAGGTTTGGAATTACTACTATAAAAAAGTCAATAAAATATTGAAAGCGAGAAACCTGTTTCTTTCAGGATGGGAAGAAATCGGTTTAAAGAAAGAGATGGTAAATGGGCAAAAACAAATGGTTTTGGACTCCCGGTTTGCGAAGGAAGGCTTCCACGCAAACGTATGGAATAACCTAAGTCCTAATGAGGACCTTGCGTTTAAACTTGCGAATGCCGGATACAAAGTTATCTTGACCAACGTGACCAACATGTATATTGACCTTGCCTACAATAAAAATTTTGAAGAGCCCGGACAATATTGGGGTGGCTTTGTTGATGTAGATAAATTGTTTCGCTTTAATCCTTTTAAGCTTGATCAGCCTGCGAATAAAGAGGTTTTGACGGAGAAGGGTAAAATTAATATTATTGGATTGCAGGCGCCCTTGTGGAGCGAGATAATAACTACCGAGGGTCAGCTGGAATATTTGATGTTGCCTAAATTATTGGGTCTTGCCGAACGCAGCTGGTCACCCAGTCCAGATTGGGCAACGCAAACTGATGCTAAAAAGGTTTTTTCATCCTATCGATATGCATGGTCAGAATTTCTTAATGTAATTGCTAAGAAAGAACTTCCAAGATTAGATTCCTATGCTGGCGGTTTCCGATATAGAATTCCTACGCCGGGTCTGATTATGGAAGAGGGCAAGGTCTTGGCAAATGTGCAGCTCCCTGGTTTTGAGATACGCTACACAACAGATGGGACTGAACCCGGTAAAAACAGCAAACTGTATGTGGAACCACTTGCAGATGTAAAAAACCTATCATTTAAGGTATTCAATGCTTCCGGCAGAGGAGGTAAAACTATCAAATTTCTAATTGGAGAAAAGGAAGGCTTAAAATAGGGACGAACTCACTATCTTCGTAATATGTCCTCACACCACATCGTTCGCGAAAAGCAGGAGCCCGCTTTATATATACACTGTTTGGGTAATTTTGATGAAGAATATCTTGGTCAGCTACTAGAGTGGAGTCCTTCATTGATCGTTAGCTCCTCTGAATTTGAGAAGGTTCTTAGTCTTGGACTCAAGGTTGATATAGTTGTAAATCCAATAGAATCCCATAGTTTTCAAGAAAATACCAGGCTAATCAATACCGGCAACAACGACATGATCTCAGTTCTGGATTATTTAATTACAGAAGGGTATCCAGCGGTTAATTTGATTGATGGAAGTGCTGAATTTCACACTCTGCAAAACTATATTCCACAAATAAATATTGTTGTTTTTACGGAAACGCAGAAGGCTTATGCGATAAAATCTGGTTTCAAAGTCTGGAAGCCATCTGGAACAATATTCAATGTCTTTGGAGCTATGGAATTTGCGCACACCAATCTGTTGACGATTAAAGAAGGCGAATTTGAGGTCGCCCATGATGGCTTTGTAGAATTTACATTCAGCTTTCCGTACTTATTTGTTAGCGAAACTTTATGATTATTTTAAGAAAAGCAAAAGAAGAAGATGTTGAGGTTATCCAGCATATCGCTAACAATACCTGGTACGATACCTACGGCAGTATTCTCACACTAAAACAAATTGAATACATGCTCGATAAAATGTACAATAAAGGTATGCTCCTTTCGCAATTGCAGGAAGGTCATACTTTTTTAATTGCTTCAGAAAACCAGAATGACATCGGTTTCGTGGGTTTTTCATTGACAGATGCTGATAAAAATGTTTACAAACTTCACAAGCTGTATGTGCTTCCATCAGCTCATGGCAAAGGTTTAGGCAAATTATTGATGAATGAAGTCTACAGCATCGCCAAGAATGAAGGAGGAGTTTCTCTGGAATTAAACGTTAACAGAAGTAATAAAGCTGTCGATTTTTATAAGCACGCAGGTTTCCAAATAAAAGAAACCGTCGACCTCGATATTGGCGGCGGTTTCTTTATGAATGACTATGTGATGGAAAAAGCCATCTAATTAATTTTAATTGCTAAGTTTTGGAATTCTCATCGGCGTATCACTTCCTTTCACGATCGTGACAGCGCTTTTTGCTATTCCTCTTATCGTTGATAGGATATTGTTTACATCTAATGAGCTAAATTCATCTTTAACGGTATGGTAAAGTTTGTCTCCGTCAATCTGAACAGTGCTGATGGTATGGGCAGGAACGCCAAGTGCAGCTAAAGTAGCGTTGTCGCTTCTGTAGAATAATTGTTGCGAGGGGTAAGGATCTGGATGGAAAGTGAACTCAGTGCCTTTAAGATTTTTTTGTAGAATGGCTCCAAAATCAGATTTTTCAAAACCGGTGATATAAGCTGTATTTGGACCAAACTTGCTGTCTTTTCCAATCATCTCAATATTAAACATGGCAATGACATCGTCTGAATTCAGCTTTGAAGAAAAGTACTGCGATCCATAACCGCCTATTTCTTCGGCGGTAAAGGCAACAAAGACCAGTGTGCGTTCATTGTTGTTTAACTTTTTGTAGTATTTAGCTAGTGCGATCATGCCAGTAATTCCGGATGCATCATCATCAGCCCCATTAGCAATACTATCTTGCTCAACTGACTTAATTATTCCAAGATGGTCGTAATGGCCCGAGAAAACCACAATTTCTTTTGACTTTGACTTACCGGGAATTATCCCTGCCACATTGAATAATGGCATATTAAGAAGTGTGTTTTTCAGCTCGATTTTATAGTCTGTAACCGACGTTGCCTCGTCCAAAATGAATACGATAACATTCGGTTTGCTGTTGATATTCTTTTGATCTACAATGCTTCCCTGATCCAAGCGGACTTTGATTCTTTTGAAATCGTCTGCTAAGCTTGGGTTAACCATGACAATTTGTTTCTTCCCACTGCGAGATATGGGTCTGAATTGTTCCATGAAGGACTTTGATGAATCGAAATTGACCACAGGCGTGTTACTTGACTGATCAAATGATAGGCTTTCTGATGTATTTCCAGATACCATGACGTTGCTAGGATTGATTAGCTTGCCATTTATTGTAACACTTGTCTCAGATGGTTTTAGTTGAATTTTTGAGAACGATTGTCTTAGCCCGTTTTCGTCAGTCAGTGGTTTTAATCCAATACTCTTGAACTCCGATTCAATGAACTTTGCAGCTTTGTCAATGCCTGGTGTAAAGGTTGCACGGCCTTGCATATCGTCGCTACTCAGTGTTTTTATAAGTCTTTCTACGTATTCTTTGGAGATAATCTGTTCGATAGTTTGTGCGTATGTTTGATGACTGACAAAAAGTAACAGCACTAGATAGGTGATTTTTTTCATTTGTTAAGTAAGCTAGTAGGTAGAATTGAATTTATTTTTACGCTGGGTTATTTCTGAGGAAACTCGGGTGTCGTGTACCCCGTCGATTACAGTCACGTCATAATCTCTATCTTTATTAGATTCGTGGATTTGCGAGTCTTCCGTATTTTCAATGGAACGGTCATATGGCCCCCTTCCGCTCATCAACTTTACAAATACAGGTAAGCATTCGAAAAAGACAAATAGCAGCCCAATGAATGTAATGGCCAAAGCGGTATTGGTATCCCTTTTACCATTGGTATTGAAACTTAACTGTCCCAATGCCCAGTTTCTATCTGCGAAGCCTGCAACAGAGGCAAGGCTATCCAATGTTTTATCAGTAAATAGTTTTTCATTCATCAGTCCATCGAATTGTTTGCGATCTAAGACAAATCCTTCAAGTCTTCTTAGTTCTGAAGACAGGGTGTCTAAATCCTTCTGACGTTGTTGAAGCTCCAGTTCTTTCCTTTTTGCATATGGACCGTAACCCAGAACCCCTGAAGTCTCCGTAGTCTTATTTCCAAAGATCTCGAAGTTTAGCTTCTGACGATCAGATTTTATGGCGCTTTCCAAGGAATCCCATTGGATCTTAATTTCGTTTAACTTACTAATCTCAATCTTGTATTTGTTGCCAAAGGCGAGGTTTAAGGTATCGATTTTTGAGCGTTGATTATTTAGATAGCTTACCTTTAAGCGCGCTCTGATCTCTTTATCGAAGATCTTTAATTCAAGAGGCCGAGAGATGACCATCCCAATCATTATTGCAAGAAGAATCCTCGGAGTAGCTTGAAGAATCTGTTTGCCGGTACTGGCATTTTTGTTTATGCTCGACACAATGTATCTGTCCATATTAAAAATGGCAAGTCCCCAGATCAACCCGAAAAGAACGGCAAAAAGCCAGGCTCCAGCATCGCCCTTAAAGACAAAATACATTGCGTAACCTCCTGACAACGTTGCAAACAAGCCTGTAAAAAATATCGTAGCCCCGATACCAAAATATTTATTCTGCTCTGTAGGATGCTTTTCCAGGGTTGGAATGTGTACACCAGAACAAAACCAAAAGAAACGCGATATTGAATTCATGATTGATTCCCAAATTTAGCAGAAGACCTTCTATTAAACGCCTGATTCACTTAGTTGTTACAGATTAGCCCCGGAATCCTTATCTTTACAGAAATCAAAATGATATGATAAAGGAAATAACTGTCGAAGAGCTTAAAGAGAAAATAGACAACAACGAAGATTTTCAGTTGATTGATGTTAGAGAGACTTTTGAGTACGAAACTTCGAATATAAATGGTTTAAACATCCCTTTAGGAGGCATTTTAATTGAGGCCGACAAAATCGAGAAAGATAAGCCTGTAATTATTCAATGCAAAAGTGGTAAAAGAAGTGCTGCCGCAATAATGCAATTGGAACAGCAGTTTGGCTTAAAAAATCTATATAACCTTAAAGGTGGAATACTTGCATGGCAAAGTGCTTTTGATCCAGATATGCAGGTCTACTAGTTTATGAAGAGAAAGATCGCATTAAACGTTTTTTATAATCTTGGACTAATTGTATCCATTTGTGGGATATTTTGGGCCTTCAAGAATCATAGCTATCTGATTACAGCTTTATTTGTCGCAACAGCTGCATTTTTTCTTTATGTGAAGATTCAGCTGATAAAGGACATAAGAAGTTCGCTTAAGAATAAGGAAAAAGAGTTGTAGGAATTCCCTCCAGTCCGAGCCCCGGAAGTGTTGTTGGAATATATCTTCCTCCTAACATTTCCGGGTTTTTGAAAGGATTGTTCGTTGTGAGCCATGGGCCATCCAGATCTGACCAGTCGCACAGTGGAGCGAGCGCTATACCGGCCAATGTTGCGCAAGAA
>JACMPF010000142.1 GCA_014377665.1 Pedobacter sp.
AAGTATTTAGTAATGGAAGAGAAAAACTAAACCTCACTCTGAAACCGGGTGAGTCAGTAACCTTCCGATACAGGATGCTGATAACAACAAATGAGGAAGTAAAGCCGGAGACCTTGAATCAACAAGCAAGCGCATTTGGTAAAACAAATTAGCTCATAAAAAATAACAATCATCGACAACATACAAACAATGAAGAATACAAAATTATTAGTTTTAGCGGCGCTATTCGTAGGTTCTCTGCCCATTTCGCTGAAAGCCCAGTCTGGAAAATGGGAAACCCTTTTCAACGGCAAGGACCTCCTGGGTTGGAAACAATTGAATGGTAAAGCAAGTTATACAATTGCTAATGGCGAAATTGTAGGGACAACGGTATCAAATGAACCGAATTCCTTCTTGGCAACTGAGAAGAATTATGGTGACTTCATTCTAGAATTGGAGCTATTGGTAGACAATTCTATGAACTCCGGTATCCAGATTAGGAGTGAAAGCAAATCAGATTATCAAAATAACCGGGTTCATGGATATCAGGTAGAAATCGATCCATCGAGCAGGAAATGGAGTGGTGGACTTTACGACGAGGCAAGACGTGGATGGTTGTATCCAATGGATATTAATCCAGCCGGACAAAACGCATTTAAAAAAGATACCTGGAACAAATATAGGATTGAATGTATTGGTAGCTCTATTAGAACTTGGATTAATGGAATTCCTACAGCAAATTTGATAGATAACATTACTCCTAATGGTTTCATCGCGTTGCAGGTACATGCGATTGGGAAGAACGATAAGCCTGGCAAACAGATTCGTTGGCGTAATATTCGTATTCAAACCACCGCTTTAAACCCTAGCAAAACAGATAATATCTTCGTGGTGAATATGATTCCAAATGATTTGTCGGCTCAAGAAAAGAAGGAAGGATTCTCGTTATTATGGGATGGTAAAACAACCACTGGCTGGATTGGTGCCTACAAGGATAAGTTCCCGGCAAAAGGCTGGAATATTTCTAATGGAGAAATAAGTGTTGATAAAGCGACCGGAGCTGAGTCTATCAATGGTGGAGATATTGTTACCATAAAAGAATACGGTCCTTTTGAAATGAAGTTCGACTTCAGACTTACTGAAGGCGCAAACAGCGGCGTTAAATATTTTGTGACGTTGACTGAAGGAAACAAGGGATCTGCTATCGGAATGGAATATCAAATTCTTGACGACCTGAGACACCCTGATGCAAAATTAGGTAAAGATGGGAATCGCACTTTGGGTTCTTTATATGACCTTATTGCAAGTAAGAAAATTGCCAACTCAACCCGCAATATTGGTGAATGGAACCGTGGACTTATCCGGGTTAATAAAGACAATAGAATAGAATATTGGCTAAACGGCATCAGGGTGACAGAATTTACACGTGGCAGCCCTGAGTTTTATTCGCTAGTAGCGGCCAGTAAATATAAAGATTGGAAGGGATTTGGTATGGCACCTAAAGGTCACATCTTACTACAGGATCATGGTGACAGTGTATCCTTCAGAAGTATAAAAATTAAAGAGTTTTAATGTAAAATTATGGAAGATTCTAGAAGGAAATTTATTAAACAATCTACGGTAGCCGCGGCCGTCACATATGCTGGAACCATGGGGTGGTCTGCCAAAAGTTACGGCAACATTATAGGTGCTAATGATCGCGTACGTGTGGGTGTCGTTGGTTTCTCCGACCGTTTTAAAGATGCATTGTTACCAAGCTTCTTGAACCACAACAAAGAGATGAATTTCGATATCACTGCTGTATCAGACTTATGGAACTACCGTAGGAATCTAGGTGTAGATCATTTGAAAAGCAAGTTAGGCCACGACATCACCGCTTGCAGAAACAATGATGAGTTGTATGGTCTAAAAAGCATTGACGCGGTTATAATCAGCTCTCCGGATTTTGCACATGCCTCTCATGCGGCAGAAGCAGTGAATAACAAATGTGATGTTTATTGTGAAAAGCCTTTTGCTGAAACCATGGAAGATGCGAGAATGGCTTTGAAAGCTGTAAAATCATCCAAACAAGTTTTCCAAATCGGATCACAGAGACGTAGCGGAAGCAACTATAAAGCAGCATCAGAATTTATTAAAGAAGGCAAGTTCGGAGACATCACGATGGTCGAACTGAGTTGGAACGTTAATCAACCAGGAAGATGGCGTAGACCTGATCTTGTTGCTAAACTTAGACAGGAAGATACGGACTGGAAACGTTTCCTACTAAACCGTCCGTTTGAAGAATGGGATCCTCGTAAATATTTGGAATTCAGGTTGTTTTGGCCATTTTCTTCAGGCATGCCTGGGCAATGGATGTCCCACCAAATTGACACAGTCCACTGGTTTTCAGGATTGAAGCATCCGCGTAGCGTAGTAGCAAACGGGGGAATCTATAAATGGAAAGATGGACGCCGTAACTGGGATACCACCACGGCAGTTTTTGACTATGGTAAAGAAAATGATCCAACCAATGGCTTCCAGGTAGTTTTTACATCGAGAATGCACAACGGTGATGAGAATCCTGCCGAAATTTACTATGCCAATGGCGGTGAACTAAATCTGATCAACAACACAGTTTCCCCTAAAGGAGGGTTAACTGCTGGTTCAGCGAAAGCAATGAATATGCAGGCCAACCTATTACCTGAATTAAAGCTTTCTGACATGGTTGAGAAGGTAGCAGCTTCAGCAAATACAGGAGGTGACAAGCTTACTTCTGCTCACATGCGAAACTGGATGGATTGTGTAAGAAGCAGGAATGAGACCAATGCACCAATTGAGGCTGGTTATTATCACTCTATAGCAAATATTATGACTAACGCCGCGGTAAGGACTGGTCAGAAGGCAACTTTTGATGAAGCCAAACAAGAAGTAATGGTTGGCGGAAAAGTGTTCAAATATTAATCAATCACGACGATTATGATACAGAAAGGCCGGATGATTTTCTTCATCCGGCCTTTCTGTATCATAAAGTTTCTATTTCTTACCAGAAGGCAGTGTATAAGGCAACTAACATAGCGACAATTATCAATGATCCAACCGCGAATGAAGTAGATACTTTGAACATGCTTGAATCAACTTCCAGTCCGTTAGTTTTAACACCCTTCTTGTTTTCGTAAATACTTATAAAGTACATGCCAATTATACAGACCGCGAATACGATGACCATCCTATCCATGAATGGCATTTCGAATATGCCTGAAGAATTCGCAACTGCCCATCCATATTCGTATAACGGAGATAAGTCTACCCATCCCGGTAAAAACTTAAGGATAACTGATACGATAAATCCACCTACTGTAGCAAAAAGCGCTGCATTGGAAGTAGTTTTCTTCCAGAAGAAACCTAGGATAAACATTGCGAAGATACCTGGCGATACAAATCCTGTATATTCCTGGATATACTGGAATCCTTGCTTACCCTCTCCCATCAATGCATCACCAATTATTAAGGAAAGTACAACGGCTAGTAACATAGAAACGACTACAGTAATTTTTCCGACGTTTACCAATCTACCTTCGTCAGCGTTCGGATTAAATGCTTTTTTGTAGATATCTAAAGTAAAAATAGTAGCAATACTATTAGCCTTACCTGCAAGAGAAGCTACGATAGCAGCTGTTAAGGCAGCAAAAGATAAACCTTTCAGGCCGCTTGGTAATAATCCCAATAATGCTGGATAAGCTTTGTTTGGATCCTGTATTCCTGAAGATGTCATCATATCAGCTCCACTTATTCCTGGGATTTTTTCTTTAATAATATAGTAAACGGCAATACCAGGGATAACTACAATCACAGGCATCAGCATTTTTAAGAAAGCTGCGAATAGTAGTCCTGATCTTGCTACTGGCAAAGAGGCGCCAAGTGCTCTTTGAGTAATGTATTGGTTACATCCCCAGTAACTTAAATTCGCAATCCACATACCACCAATTAACACACTCAATCCTGGAAGATCCATATAGTTAGGATTGTCCTTCTTAAATATTAAATGGAAGTGCTCTGAAGCACCCGCTCTTAAAATATTGAAACCCTTACCGATACCCTGGTCTCCCGAGATCATATTTAGCGCAATATATGTAGCCACTAAGCCGCCAATAACCAAAAAGAATACCTGAATAACATCTGTATAGCCGATCACCTTCATTCCTCCAAGGGTGATGATGATTGCAAATATTGCCAATCCTAGAATACATAAAGTAATTGGAAGATCTGAAATACCACTTATTGCCAAAGCTCCTAAGTAAAGGATGGACATTAGGTTTACTACGATATACAACATTAACCAGAAAACAGCCATAATCATAGCAACCTTTTCGTTGTAGCGTTGACTCAAAAACTGTGGCATCGTGAAGATTTTGTTCTTCAGATATACAGGCATAAAAAATATCGCTACAATAATCAAGGTAGCTGAAGCCATCCATTCGTAAGCAGATATAGCTAAACCTAGCTTAAAGCCAGAACCGCTCATGCCAATCATCTGCTCAGCAGAAATGTTTGAGGCAATAAGTGAGGCTCCAATTGCCCACCAAGTAAGTGAGCCTTCTGCTAGGAAATAATCTTTAGAGTCTGCAGATGCAGTTTTCTTCTTGTAATAGATATAAAATCCATAAGATGATACGATTATAAAGTATATAAAAAATACAATGTAATCGTAGGTCTGTAATTTGTTCATTAGTTATATTGGTTGTGAGGTTATAATAGACTGTTAAAATAAAATATTTATTTGGTATAACCTTAAATTCAAGATGATTATACCAAATAAATATCTTCTTTAAACTACAGCCGGGAGGCTATTTAGCTAAAGAGTTAATATAAGCTGCGATTTTCAAACCATCAGCTTTAGTAACCTGTGGCATTGGTGGCATTTCCGTTGGATAGGTCGGCCAGTTTTGCGGCTGTGGATTATGAATCAAAGAAACAATCTTCTCAGCTGTATATTTACGTTTAGCAATCTCAGAAAATGCAGGACCAACCAGTTTCTTGGTAGAGTTGTGACAAGCTACGCAAGTATAACTCGTTAGCAATCCTTTTACCTGATCATATGTCGGTGCAACAGTTTTACCTGAATTTGCAACTACGGTATTTGCAGCAGCACTTTTCATTTCTGGAGCATTTTGAGATGGCGACAATACTTTACCAGCAATTGTTGGTTTTTTAGCACCTCCAGGTATTGTAGAAACTGTTTTGTCGTTTGATGAGCTTCTCGTGCTTAACTCAGAAATAGATAATTTGTCTCCGTTAGGAATACTGTTTAGCGTATAGTAGGCAATTGGGTGCAACAATGGCGTAGCATTGTTTCTCTCTCTGATACCTTCTACAGTAATTGTATGGATGTAATATTGACGTAAACCATCAACAACTAATCTTGCTCTTAATCCATCGGCAGAAACTTTCACACCTTTGATCTTCAAAGCCTCTTTGTTGATTGGGGGTGAACCATACACTGGATGATATTTATACAGATAGCTTTCTACATTGTATGACGCTAAGTCATTTGCGGTTTTGGAATCGACCGGACTTGTGAATTCAATCTCGAAACCATCAGGCATTGCCCTAACTGCTTTCATTTCGAAAGGAGTTTTGCTTGGATTATAAACTAAACGCTCAAGCCCTTCATTCGCATCACCTGCAGAACCCCAACCGCGGTTGGACTCACCTACAAACAATGAGTTATCAGTACCCCATGCCATTCTTAATACTCCAGAGCGAAAACCGCTTCTGAACATAAATGATGCACCTTGCTCAACCCCATTTACTGTTTCAAAAAAGATACGTGAAATGATACTCATCCCTTGATCACCAACAAGGATCTGGCCTTCAAAGGGTCCAAATGCACCAGCAGGTATTTTAACAGGTTCTGAAGTGGAAATACCTAAAATACCATATGGAAGCCATACAGAAGGTAATCTCAACTCAGGGAAATCCTTCTTCATTTCCCAAAGCATTTTAAAGTTTTCGTTAACCCTGTTCTCAGGCTTGATAGCTCTTCCTTCAGCATTAACGTCTCTTCTTTCGTCGATCTTAGATCTGAAGTATTCTTCTGTTAACTTAACTGGAGAATCTGATCGTCCAGTCCATCTTAATCCAGCTGGGTGACCAATAAAATCTCCTTTGTTAACTTTCCAAATCGCACCTGATCCCACCCAGTCACCTTGATTATCAGTGTAGTAGAATTGTCCGTCAATAACGGCCGGTCCTGCAGGAGAACGCATCCCTGTTGCCCATGGCTGCATTTTGCCGTCTTCAGTAATGTTCATTGCCCAACCTCGCATTGGCACACGGCTCTCACCACGGTACCACATTTCATCACCAAAAGCAACGTTACCAGTTACAAAGAATGATCCGTCGGTAGCGATTTTTGGTCCAAAGCTATATTCATGATAATGACCGCTTAATGGCCAGGCATAAACTGTTTCGTAGACATCAGCCTTACCATCCATGTTGTTATCAATTAATTTGGTTAGCTCTCCACGTTGCGCACAGTACAATGCACCATCTTTGTAAGCCAATCCTAAAATCTCATGTAAACCGCTTGCAAAGTGACGGAAGTAAGGTCTATTGCTAGTCGGGTTTTCAACGATGTAAACATCTCCTCTTCTTGTTGAAATCCCAAGGTCACCGTTAGGAAGTGTTACTAATCCTCCAACCTCAAGAATCAATCCTTCAGGTGTCATTACTTTATTCATTTTGAAGAAATCTTCTTCTTTCGGCATTTCCTGAGCAAACCCCGTTGTAAAACTAAAGCTTAAAGCCAGCATTGCTAGCATTTTAAAAGTATATCTCATTATCTAAACGCTCTTAAAATAAAATCGAATAATTTAACTTACCACGAACAAGAACTATTAAGTCTTTCTTGCCATTTGTATCCCTAATTACAGGTTTGTCTTTGAGATCGTCAAATTTTAAATAAAATGACTGACCATCTATAAGATATACTCCTTTAGATAGCTCCTGAATATCAGAAACCCCGGTTGCCAACAATGCATATACATTATCAACGGGAGTAGAAAGGCTGATTTCTCTGTTTAATCCCTGTCCGCCATCCAGAACTTTAATCGCATCAGTAACTTTAGTACCATACATGTTATAGATAAAGGTTGGACGGTTGTTATCATCTACCATATATCCTTTAGTACGGAAGCCTGTTCCTGTAGTATCAGGTAACCAAGCCGCATTAGCATCAGTTAGTTTTGCCAGGGTAGGAACTGGTTTCTTTGTAAATGTCATTAAACTTCCACGAGGTCTTGAAGTCCCGTTGCCTCTGCCATCCCACATTGGGGTTGCGTCAACAAAATCCCCGTGCCAAGCCTGAAATAGATATCCATTGTCAAGGTCGTAGCTATAGTGAACTTGTGAGGGGCTACTCACAGAGATTGCGTGAACAACTTTAGTTCCACCTCGAATGTCTACGAAACTGCGCACATTCGGCGTTGTTGCTACATCTATATAAATAGGATCAGTATCATTTCCCCTTTGTCTACTCACCGCATCTGCAGGTAGCTTGGAGAATTTAATATTTTTGAATGCTACTGCACCATGATCACCTTGTAAGCGTAAAGCGGCAATTGGCTTTTCAAAACCATTAGCTCCTCTTGTAGATCCAAACAGTTCAATGTTATCATGAATCATTACACCATTTAATTCAATAGAAATAATACGTGCATTTTGAGTTTTCTTCATTGAACCATCAAATTTAGCTGCCTGAAAAGCTATTCTGATATGTTGCCATAGACCAGGTGCTTTACTTGCATTCTGACGAGGAGCATGTCCTTCATAACCTTGCTTTCCTTCTGGTTTAGCATCATCCCATCTCGCATAGATTCCGCCGTTATTTGAAGCTGTCGAATTCAACATACCCCAAGAATCCTCTAATTGAATTTCATAGATTCCTTGCAAATAAATTCCTGAATTGGCACCCTTGGCCATCATGTAATCTAGTTCTAGAACGATATCTCCGTGCTCACCAAGGGTAAGCAAATCAGAACCGGTAACTTTTTTTGTTGGTTGGTTAACCAGGATGCCTGTCCCTTTGGTAACATTTAAAACGTTTACTTCATTTAAATTTGCAGTAACGCCACCCGCAACGGACCATGTCTGACCTGGGTTTTTGAATGCTGAAAGATCTTTAAGATCAATTCCTGACTGGTCCGCTAATTGCTGACCAGACGCAAGCGCAGTTCCTAACAACCAGACAAATGCGGTTGTTCCAAACTTTAGGTAATTAAGTTTCATAATGTGTTTTATGGTTTAAAAATTTAAAAGTAGCAAAAACATGTATTAATAATAAACATTGGAAAATAATGATTTTGTTACAATATCGAATATAGGCGAAAATCTCGAATATATCTTTCTATATTTAATCTTTGAAACCAACACACATTATATCTTGATGAAAGCACCTTTAAAATTAGTATTGTCAGGCATTGCCTTGACATCACTTTTTGCATTTACCCAATTTAAAACTACAGGCGTAAATAGCAAAACCACAAACAAATTAGCGATCGATACACCAGATCAGAACAGATTCGTAAAAGTGACGCTCACAGAGGGGCAGTTCACAGAACCGACTGAAATTGCTGTATTGCCTAACAAAGACGTTCTGATCTCTCAAAGACGAGGCGAATTCCTTATTTATAAAAATGCCACTAAATCCTTGAAGGATGCTGGAAAACTTGATGTTTACAGTAAAACGAGTGTAAAAGGTGTAAATGCGGAAGAGGGATTGCTTGGTCTGGCAATAGATCCGAAATTCGCTACTAATAGTTTTATTTATGCCTTTTATAGCCCTACCGCAAAGTCTGTAAACCGTTTATCACGTTTCAAATTACTTAACGATAAAGTATCATTAACATCTGAAAAGGTAATTCTTGAGTTTTATTCTCAACGGGATATTTGCTGCCATACTGGTGGTTCGATCGCCTTTGGTCCAGGTAATTTACTCTATGTGTCTGCAGGTGACAACTCGACACCATTTGATAGTCCTGCTCCAAATGACAAGTTCCAGAACAAAGGATTTGCTCCGCTCGACAACCGTCCTGATCTTCACCAGTATGATGCAAGAAGATCAGCAGGTAACACAAATGATTTGAGAGGAAAAATCTTAAGAATTAAAATGAATGCTGACGGAACCTACAGTATTCCTGATGGCAACTTATTTGCAAAAAATGATCCCAAAGCTAAACCTGAAATCTTCGTAATGGGTAACAGAAATCCTTATAGAATTTCTGTTGATAAAAAAACCGGGTATTTGTATTGGGGCGAAGTTGGACCTGATGCTCAAAATGACGATCCGAACCGTGGCCCCAGAGGTTATGATGAGGTGAACCAAGCACGTAAGGCGGGTAACTTTGGCTGGCCATTATTTATTGGTAAGAACTATCCATACCGCGCATATGACTATACGAATGGTCAAAGTGGTGATGCCTTCGACCCAGCTGCTCCGATAAACAATTCTCCTAACAACACCGGCTTAACGCAACTTCCTCCTGCACAGCCAGCATTCATTTGGTACCCATATGCGGTGTCTCCAGATTTCCCGCAGTTAGGTGAAGGTGGTCGTACGGCTATGGCCGGCCCTGTTTTTTACACCAAACCTGGGGTAACTTCATACCCTGCTTATTATAACGGAAAGCTGTTAATTTACGAGTGGATTCGTGGATGGGTAAAAGCAGTTTCTATGGCTCCAAATGGCGATTATGTAAGTATGGAACCATTTATGGCTAATGTACCTCTAGCTGCTCCGATTGATATGGAACTAGGCCCTGATAATAAACTATATGTATTAGAATACGGAAAAGGCTGGTTTGCAAAAAACCCTGATGCAGCATTAGTGAGAATCGATTACAACTATGGCGCGGTTACAAAAACAGGTACAGTTACAAAAGCTGGTGCGACCACAATGGGTCACCAGACAGGAGCTGCTTCAAAAGAGTCAATTGCAAAAGCCATTATGGCAAAAACAGATTGTACAGTTTGCCACAAAACAGCTGAAAAATCTATAGGCCCTGCATTTACCGCTGTTGCAGCGAAGTATAAAAATGATCCGAAGGCAATGGATTATTTGACAAATAAAATTACTAAAGGTGGTGCAGGTGTGTGGGGCGAAGTTCCAATGCCTCCACATTCTACTATGAAGGTTGCTGATATAAAGTCAATCGTTGATTGGATTTTAACACTTAAGTAAACCTATTTAATCTTACCTCCTATGTTTACAACAGCACCGATTGTAAATAAAGAATTCCCAGCACTTATGAACTTCCGGCTATTTAGCCCGAAGTTCCCGCTGGAGGTATATTGTAACTGAAACCTATCGCTAAACCTCATGCGGGTAAAAAAGATTGGCTCCACAAACAAGTTACCTTCTCTCGGTTGCCCTATCCCATTGATCATGAAAGTCTTCATGTTTACATGACTAATCCTGATTGCAGTACCATAATTAATTGGAAATACTTTCCCAAAAAGCCTTAAATCATTTGACTTTCTTGAGCTATAATTTACCTGAAAAAAGGTTTTACTATAGGTTGTCTCCTGATGTTCTTTGCTTGTGAGTACGTCATTATTGTAATGTAGATAGGTTCTGTCAGTTTTACCTCCACCATAGCCCGCATATACTTCAATTATTCGGTTGTCATCTGGTCCGAAAGTGTTAAAATAACCTCCTCCTATCTCACCTAACTTTTGTTTAAGGTCCTTACTGCTACCGTCACTGTTTAGATATGATGCACTTCCAATAATGCCAAAATGGTCAGAAGCTGCATAGGCACCATTCAGACTTAGGTTCCCCCCGATAGAAGCATGGGCTCCTCCACTAAACTCTCCTTGAGTACTCAGCATCGGGGTATTAGGAACATTTGGTATATAAAGTGACGAGCAGGAACTTAGACTGGCAACAGCTAGAACAGGCAAAAACTTGAAAAGAAATGACTTCATAGGATAGTTTCTAAAGAGCCAAATTAAAAAGAAATTAAACAATTATGACCTTAAATCGTTGTTTTATGAGATATGATAGGTAATAATAAAACTATAATAGTATCAAATCGTCTCCCTGTAAAGATCACTGAGCAAAATGGCGAATACATATTAAGACCTAGTGAAGGAGGATTAGCTACAGGACTTGGGTCAGTTTATAAAACCGGAAATAATGTTTGGGTTGGCTGGCCGGGTATTGAAGTCCCTGAGGACAGACAAGATGAAGTGAGGAGAAAACTTGCTACTTTAAATCTGATCCCGGTCTTCCTCACAAACGAAGAAATTAACCTGTATTATGAAGGCTTTAGCAATGAGATTCTTTGGCCAATCTTCCACTATGTAGCGACTTATGCCAACTTCGATCAAAGCTATTGGGATTCTTATAAATCTGTTAATGAAAAGTTTAGTCAGGAAGTTATCTATCACCTAAATGATGGAGACACTGTATGGATCCATGATTATCAGTTGCTATTGCTTCCATGTTATTTAAGAAGTAATAAACCACAAGTAACAATTGGCTTTTTCCAGCACATACCGTTCCCCTCCTACGAAATCTTCCGCTTGATTCCCTGGAGAGAAGAACTTATCGAAGGAATTCTTGGTGCAGATCTTTTAGGCTTTCATACTTTCGATGATGTCCGCCATTTCCTAAGTGCCGCCTCTCGGCTATCCTCTGCTAAACCTTCAGAAAATGTGATTATTCACAAAAATAGGCAGATCGTGGTAGAAGCTTTTCCAATGGGAATTGACAACGACAAGTTTGAAAACTTAACGAAGAATATAAAGGTAGCCAGACATTCTGCTGCTTTCAAAGAGATTCACAAAAACCAAAAAGTCATACTCTCCATAGATAGACTCGACTATTCCAAAGGTATTCTACAACGCCTTCAGGCGTTAGAACTTTTACTGCAACTTCATCCTGAGTATATTGAGAAGATCGAACTGTTTATGATCATAGTACCTTCAAGAGATACTGTTCCCAAATACAAGGAACTTAGAGACAACATCGATCAATTGGTTGGTAACATCAACTCCAGATTTAGAACTATAAACTGGGTACCTATACATTATTTCTACCGCTCCTTTTCTGTAGAATTTCTTTCCGCTTTGTATTCAATTGCCGACATCTGTTTGGTCACCCCGATGAGGGATGGTATGAACTTGGTTAGTAAGGAATATGTTGCTTCAAGGGTAAAGAATGACGGGGTACTAATTTTGAGTGAAATGGCAGGTGCATCTAAAGAATTAAATGATGCATTAATTGTCAACCCAAACAATATTGGCGATATCATGAAAGCTATTGTCGATGCGATCAACATGCCTACAGAAGAACAGGTTACCCGCATGACCAGTATGCGGTACATTGTTAAGAAATTCAATATCAACCTTTGGGTTAAAAACTTTATGGATAAACTTTCAGAAGTTAAACAAATGCAAGAATCACTACTCACCAAGCATGCTGCTGTTGCGATAAGAGAAGACATCGCCAATGCATATACCAACGCTACAAATAGATTTATCTTTTTGGACTACGATGGAACTCTCGTAAGTTTTCAAGCAGATATCAATAAAGCTTCACCCGATGAGGCTCTTTATAACATATTAACCGACTTAACTTCAGACCTCTCAAATAGGGTGATTTTGATTAGTGGTCGCAATTACCAAACGCTGGAGCAATGGTTTGGCCATTTAAAACTGGACATGATTGCCGAACACGGTGCCTGGCAAAAGCATCTGCACGAAGAGTGGAAGGCACTTCCATTGCTGACCGACAAGTGGAAGACTGAAGTCAAATCGGTATTGGATACTTACACAGACAGAACACCCGGTTCTTTTATTGAGGACAAAAGTTTTTCATTAGTTTGGCACTACCGCAAGGTGGAAAAAGGATTAGGAGAACTAAGAGCCAACGAAATTACCAACCATTTGCGAATGATGGTTGCAGACAAAGGACTTCAAATGCTGGAAGGAAATAAGGTTATTGAGTTCAAAAATATCGAAGTTAATAAGGGTAAAGCGGCTCAAAACTGGCTGTTCAACAACCATCCTGATTTCATCATTGCATTGGGTGATGATCACACCGACGAAGATATATTCAAAGCCCTTCCAGATGAAGCATTTACCATTAAAGTCGGTAGTAATATCTCTGCGGCTAAGTTTTATTTAAAAGATCATAAAGAAGTACGGGATTTGCTAAAAAGCTTCACAGCTTATATAAAACCCTCTTTAACAAAGTAAAATGGAAGAAAGACATACTTACCAAACCAGTATTATAGGGAATTGTGCATACCTGGCGCATGTAAACAAAAACACAAATATAGATTGGCTATGCTGGCCACGTTTCGATAGTACCTTCGTGTTTGGAGGCCTCCTAGACGACGATAATGGCGGGGAATATTCCATTCGTCCAAGTGGGGAATTCGAGTCGAAGCAGTTCTATCTAGAAAATACAAATATCATCTGTACCGAAATCACCAATACTGAAGGTACTTATAGGATCACGGACTTCGCCCCGCGGTTTTTTCAGCATGAACGTTACTTTAAGCCATTGATGCTTATCAGAAAAATTGAACCGATCAACGGTAATCCTAGAATGAAGGTTATTTGCAAACCTGTTGCAGATTATGGAGAAACGATTCAAGTTGGTCATAGGGGTAGCAACCACATTGAGTTCACTGGGGCTGATGAAGATATGCAGTTGAGCACCAACATTTCGTTGAGCTATATCGAAGACGAAAAGCACTTTGCCCTTAATGAAACAAAGTATCTTATTCTGACCTATGGGCACCAGCTTAATGCACCGATAATCAGTACTGCAGAGCGTTTTTTATCCGAAACTATTAACTACTGGAGACGCTGGATAAAGCATTCAACCATTGCAGGATTTTACCAGCCAATCGTTATTCGGTCAGCCTTAGTGCTCAAAATTCACCAGTATGAAGATACAGGCGCTATCATTGCCGCTAGTACCACAAGTTTACCGGAATCCCCTGGCAGCATCAGAAACTGGGACTACAGATATTGCTGGATGCGTGACACTTATTATGTTATAAACGCATTAAATCATGTTGGCCATTTCGAAGAAATGGAGAAGTACTTTGGCTACGTGACGGATATCTCATTCAGAGACGATGAACGCTATCAACCCTTATTTGGTATTGCTGGAGAAAGGGTACTGACTGAAAGAATTTTGGATCATATTGCCGGCTATCAAGGTAACCAACCAGTGCGTATAGGTAATCAGGCTTACGAACACATCCAGAATGACATCTACGGACAAGTATTGGTTTCGATGCTTCCTTTGTATACTGACCATCGTTTTATATTTAGAGAAAGACAGGACTCCAGTAAATGGCTTGATTATTTATTGACTAAAATCGAACATACAATCGATGAGAAGGACGCAGGAATCTGGGAGTTTAGAAACCTTGCCCATATTCATTGCTACACCAATCTATTTCAATGGGCAGGTGCCAATGCAGCACTTAAGATGGCCAAAACAATTGGCAATACTGAATTCGAAGAAAGGGCAAGCATTCTGGTAAAAAAAGCAGCTCAACATATTGAGGATTGTTACGACCCTGAACGCAAGGTCTATAATCATGCGGTTGGAAGTTCGCATCTGGACGCAAGCACATTGCAATTGATATTAATGAATTACCTGGATCCTAATTCTCAAAAAGCAAAAGATCATTTGATCGCATTAGAACTGGAACTGAAAGCTGAAAACGGTTTATTCTATAGGTACAAACACACAGACGATTTTGGTAAGCCAAAAACTACGTTCTTGATCTGCGCTTTCTGGTATGTTGAAGCGTTAGCTTGCGTAGGAAGATTGGACGATGCCATCAGAGAGTTTGAGTCAATAATAAAATATGCTAATCACGTGCATTTATTCAGTGAAGACGTTGACGAAAAAGACGGGAGTCAGTGGGGTAATTTCCCGCAGGCATATAGTCATGTCGGATTGATGAACGCCGCGCATAGGATTGCGATTAAATTAGACAGGCCAATATTTTTGTAAAAGCTCTTGCGAAAATATCGTCAACAAAGATCGTCATGAGAATTAACCATTAACACCCTATACTTTTCAACGTCTAACCAAAAACACTTTTTGCTTTTTTGCTCGTTTTTTCCAAGTCTATACCTTTTGCTAGTACTCCTTTGAATAAATCTCCCTCTACCCTTACCCTATCAACTGAATTAGAAATATTGAAGTCTTTCATCTTCAACCCTTTCTTTACTTCATCCCAGTGTAGTGGCATCGAAACGGTTGCTCCGGGTTTCGGACGTAAAGAGTATGGACCAGCAATTGTAGCCCCCGGTCTGTTCTGCAGGAAATCCAAGTACATTTTACCTTTCCTATTCGCAATTATTCTTTCTAAACTGGTAAACTTAGGAATCTGCTTGTGAACAATATCCACTATGATCCTGGCAAATAACTGACTTTGATCATAATTATACTTTGCCCCTAAAGGGACGTAAATATGCATTCCAGTGGAACCAGAAGTTTTGCAGAAGCACGGCACTTCGATGGCATCTAAAACTTCCTTCACTACGTTTGCAGCTTCAACAACCTGGTCGAAGGTATGCTTATCAGGATCCAAATCAATAATGCAGTAATCTGGATTATCTGGGGAGGAGACCCTGCTAAACCATGGGTTCATTTCTATGCATCCAAGCGATGCCATCCATAATAACGATGCCTCATCCTGACCAACCAAATATTCCTTTTCTTCACCATCTCCCGTAGAATAGGGAAAGGTTTGCGCCCAATCCGGAGCTGTATCTTTCACATTCTTCTGATAGAAACTTTTTGCATGAATACCACCGGGATATCGGTTCAGTGACATGGGTCGGTCTTTGAGATAAGGAAGTATATAATCGGCTATCTGATAGTAATAATTGAACATCTCTCGCTTACTGATAGTATCTTCAGGCCAGTATAACTTGCTCAAATGGGTGAACTTTAGCTCATGTCCATTAACCATTCTGACCTGTGTCTCATCTTTAGGATTCAAAAGTGTTTTTTTTGCTTTAACCTTAGGTGGTTTTAAAGCGGCCTCTGGTGCTTCTGTTTTAGATTCAACTTCAGCA
>JACMPF010000143.1 GCA_014377665.1 Pedobacter sp.
GCTTAACTAATATTACTCGATGATTTTACCATCGGCTGTGATTTTTAAAGATTTTATTTCTTCTTCTTTTTTTAAATCTACTTGGTAGTAACTTGTTTTGTCTGCATTCGTTATTAAGAATGCAGCAGTTGCATCTCTACATAATGATGATTTGATACCCGTATAAAGTCTTATAATATTTCAAATTCATATATCCCAGACTTAAATTCAGCTTGATAAGCATTACCTTTTTTGATAACGGCATATGGTTGGCCGCTGTTTATAATCCTATGGTTACCATTTGGTAGCACAAATGTGGCGGAGCTATTCTCAGGGATCTCAATCAGGATTTGCAACTTGCCTGATTCATTGCGTTTCCATTCAGAGCGGATTTTTCCAAATAGGTTGTTGTAGGACGATCTGCAAAATGTAATATCTGCAAGATTCTGCGGTGCTATTATAAAATGTTGCATCCCTGGACTTGAAGGGTCAACCTTGATCCCAGCAATACCTGAGTAAAACCACTCAATTACGCTTCCAAACATTGGATGAGATTTAGAGCCATCACCATTCCATGTTTCCCAAAGTGTACTGTTTTTGCTATCTAACAAATATCCAAAACTTGGAAAGTCTTTCTGGTTGATGATTTTAAAGATAATGTCGTGTCTGCTGTTTTGGGCGAGCACTTTTAATAGTAGCGGGGTTCCTAAAATACCCGTATCAAAATGATAGTTTGTTGCTTTCAGGTGTTCCAATAGAGAATTGAAAACTGGATTGTAATTGTCATCTGATGTTAGTCCGAAAGCCAGCGCGAATACATCTGCTCCTTGTCGGCCTTCCCAGTAAGATGACTTGGCCGAGTTGTAATAAGCCTTATTAAAGTCAGACTTAATCCTTTTACCAATATTGACGAAGGTTTGGTAGTCATCGGTTTTACCGAGTGATTTTGCAACCTTTGTCATTAGATCAGTAACGTGATAAAAATAGGCAGTATTTACCAAAGCCTCTGGAATTTGAATCTGAGTAGGGGTGCACCAATCGCCAAGGCACCAGCCCTTGGGTTCCTCCTTGCTAACTAATCCTTCCTTATCCAAACGTGTTCCGAGATATTCGGTCCATTGTTTCATCCCTGTGTAATGTTGTTCCAATATGCTGCGGTCACCATAGTAGGAGTAGTATAACCAGGGCATGATCACATAGGCCGAGCCCCAGGCGGGACCGCCGCCACCACCGCCAAAAGGCGCAGTATGAGTTACAAACCCAGTGTGCTTATTTCTTGCATTGTCAATATCATTTAACCATTTCTGGTAGAATTGAATCATGTCGAACGAATAAAGTGCACTTTCCATGTTCGCCTGCCCATCTCCTGTGTAGCCTAATCTTTCTCGATGCGGACAATCGCTACTTATACTTCCATGGAAGTTTGCTCTTTGCGTGCGTAGATATGCAGCGTTAATCTGATTAAAAAATGGATTTGAGCATTCAAAACTTCCCTGACTCGCTACCGCAGTGTGAACGTCTTTAACCACCAGGCTCTCTTGATCAAGCGGAACATCTGTAGAAGTTACTTCTATCTTTCTGAAAGCATGCCATGTGAACTTCGGTTCCCAACGCTCCAATGCTCCACCTTTTAATATGTAGGTGTCATACTGTCCATAATCTTCGCCCTCTTCACTGATGTATCTTATTTTAAGGCGGCTTCCAGCTTTACCTTTTACAGCAATTGATGCCCAACCGGCAACGGTTTCATCTAAATGATACAGGTAAACGGAATCCATTACTTTGCCACCAAATGTTGGTTTGAGCGTTCTGGTCACCTTATCGAACGGTGCTGTTTGTGAATGTAATTTTCCAGAAGGAGCGCGTGCTAAAATTGCAGGTTTCCATTGTGAATCTTGATAGCCAGTTTGAGCCCAGTTACCAAGTGCTAATCTTGCGTCATACTTTTCTCCAGTGAAAATACCATCGTGCAATAATGGTCCACTCCTCGTCTTCCAACTCGTATCCGAAATTATGATCTTGGTACTTCCATCCACATAAGTTAATTCAAGTTGGAAGATTAGTTTTGGAACGTCATACCACATGTCACCCTCCACTCTGCGATCCCTTTGATTGTACCATCCGTTTCCAAGCTGAATGCCTATAGCGTTATTGGTCGTGTTCAAAAAGCTTTTTACATCGAAGCTATTGTAAAGAACACGCTGTGTACTCTGGTCGTCGTAAGGGTAAAGAAGGTGTTTCAAAGGTCGCTTATCATAATTGGTGACTGCTGGGGCCAGCACTTGATCTCCAATTTTTTTGCCGTTTAACTGCAGTTCATAGAACCCTAATCCACTAATGTGTACGATTGCTTTTTTAACCGCTTTTGTAAGCGTAAACTCTTTACGAAAAAATGGAGATGGATAGGTAATGGCTGAATCCGGGTAAGGGCTTTCGAAGGCACCAATCCATTTACCTTTCCATTCGGCCGGCTTCAGTAAGCCCATAGACCATTCATTTATCTGACTCCAGTCTGAACTCCTACCTTGTTCATCCCAAACCATAACTTTCCAGTACAGTTTAACTCTTGAGTTTAGCGCTTTTCCTTGGTAAGCTATGTGCGTAGAATTATCCGAATTAACTTTGCCGCTGGTCCAATAATCACCCAGGTTTAATTCTAATAGTGCCCGACTACTGGCAACCAGTATACTGTATGACTTCTGATCTATAGCTTTTGCTTTAGATTTGAGTTGCCAGCTCAGTTTGGGTTGCAGGTTTTCGATCGCTAATGGGTTAGCTAGATATTCGCAACTCAAGTTTTGAACCTTCAACTCATATTGTTGGGAGAAAGCGAAGTTGGTTTGAAGCAGGAGTATGATGCAAGAGACAAGGGGGAATCTCATAAGTGTTTTTGGTGTATAACTTGGTTTTGCTGAACAAAATACAACTAAATGCTCTCCTGTGTGAAATTTAACTTTGAAAAGGCTTCTAATTATAAATCCAAAGGAGCATATTTTAGAACCCGTTTTAATCAGTCGGTCTATTTTAATCATGGTTAAGTCTTCCTGGTTCATTGTTAAAGGTGAGGGGTGTCATTGAGCCCTGGTATGAGGAGTGGAAGCTTGATATGATTTAGAAGTTCAAAAAGTAATTAAAAACTTAATAGAAAAGAATGCGTCTGGTAAAAGACCAGTTTTTTTTGTTTACAAAAATTTACTACCTATTATTGCCTTGAATAAATAAAGTCCAACCAGATGCGTTTCAATACCTTTTTGCTATTCTTCGCTTTAATTTTCTGCAATCAGATTAGTAGTGCCGCAAATAATTCATTGCTCACAGATACACTTTATGCGAATAAACTCAAACCCTTTGGGAGAACCCTGATCAATAATCAAAAGCAGCTGGAGTTGATCGGCTCTGCTGCAAGTTTTGAATTTAGGTTTAAAGGGAATAAATGCGAGATTTACTTTTCGCTTAAAGACAAGAAAGCACACAACTATATTCAATACGAGCTGGACGGTATCTATCAGAAACGTTTGCGTGTTGAAGGTAATTCGAATGGCCCAATCGTTATATCCACTGAATCGTCTGCTGCACATACTGTTAGGATATTTAAAACTACTGAGGCTCATACTGGCGGTATTTTAGTATTGAAAATAGTTGCCAGTCATGTTAAACCAAACAAGAATGCTAACGCTCCATTAATAGAATTCATTGGCAATAGCATAACTTGCGGTGCCGCGGCAGATCCATCTGAAATGCCATGTGGTACAGGCGAGTATCATGATCAGCACAATGCCTACATGGCCTATGGTCCGAGAGTGGCACGGTCGCTCGGGTTGAACTATTTGTTAAGCAGCGTAAGTGGAATCGGTATTTACAGAACCTGGAATATGGATGGCCCAGCCATGCCTCAAGTTTACGAAAACATTGATTTTAAGCCTGATAACACTCAAAAGTGGGACTTCAGCACCTTTAAGCCAACTATTGTAAGCATAGCACTTGGAACAAATGACCTCAGCAAGGGTGATGGCAAGACGCCAAGAGCGGCCTTCGATCAAAAGGTATTTATTGAAAGTTATCTTAGCTTCGTCAAGCAGATAAAGTCCAAATATCCAAAAGCAAAAATTGCCTTAATCAGCAGTCCCATGATCAGCGGTGCCTCAGGTAAAGTGCTAGAGGAATGCCTTAACTCAATTAAGAATCAGATCAATCTTTCCTACCCTTCTGATAAACCGGTTCGGACATTCTACTTTACTCCAATTGCAGCCCATGGCTGTGGCGGTCATCCCAGTGTAGAAGATCACCTGATTCTTGCGCAACAACTTAAGCCCTTTTATGAATCAATGTTGAAATAGCCGTTTAATGTGCATGTCCTTCTCCTTCTTCCGCATTTTTAACTTTGCTTAAAAGGTCGTATGCCCCTTTAATAACAATGTTGCGATCCCTATCAGCTATCGAAACCTGGCTGTAACCATTTTCTGTGATACCCGTTTGAACTTCCATCATTTGAAATTCATACAGTCTTTTCTTTGCTTTATCTCCTTCAGATAACTGAATAAAAACGTATTTCTTGCCTTCAAATTCAACAATAGCTTGCTCGGGCAGTGCCGTCACCTTATTAGAGCCGCTTTCCACATAAGCTTTGAGATACATCCCTGGAATAAGCTGCCTGTCTTCTTTATCCAGGTGGCAATGGATCTGCACTGTGCGCTCTTTGCTAATTTCCCTTCCAATTAGAAATACGGTGGCTAGCCTTTCAGTTTCCTCATTCGCAAGTGTAAACTTTACCTTCTGTCCTATCTTCAATTTAGGAACATCTTTCTCAAACACTGTCAGTTCTGCATGAAGGTGCTCAGTATCCGCAATTTTGAAAAGCATATCCTTTGTACTGGCAAAGGCTCCTGTATTGGTATTGACTTGGGTCACATAACCTGTTATCGGCGCGTAGAGGTTGAAAGTCTTTGAGATTCTTCCATTCTCCAGTGCGGAGAAGTTGATATTTAAAAGGGAAAGCCGTGTTCGCTGACCCAGCAGTCTTGCACTTACACTATTGTACTCGCTCCTGGCTTTCTGAACAGCCTTTTTTGAATTCACATTCTCTACAGACAATTCTTCCTGCCTTGATAACTCTTGCTTTAAAAAGTCTAGCTGACTCTTGTAATCCAGAAAGTCTTGCTGCATCTGAATAAATTCCGGATTTTGAATAGTAGCCACAACCGTTCCCTTTTTAACCCGCATTCCCTGCAGCATTTCCGTACTCTTTACGATACCTTCCAGAGGAGTGGAAATAGATACCAAGTTTTTTGGGGGGAGATCAAGAAGACCATTTACTTTAATTGTGCCACTTAATGCCCTTGTCTCCAGCGCTCCAAGTTTAATCCCAGCTACCTCGTATTGCTCAGGTGTAAGAGAAACATGGTCAGTTTCTTCATGCTGCTGCTTTTCTTCATGAACCTCTGTTTCTTGTTTCTTTTGTGGACTTCCGCAAGAGAGTAGGAAGAGGGCAAACAGTAATCCTGCAAAATTATTATATGTTAATTTCATGTTTTCTGATTTATAGGGTTGTAGGATAGCCGTTTAAAAATTCAATTCTGTTAATACTTTGGTAAAGCTCAAGCAGTGCGAATATGTGGCTTTCCTTGATCGCATTCACCTGCTTAAGATTTAATAGATGTTCTGAATAACCAATTTCCCCATTCTGGTAAGCAAGTCTGCTGTTCTTCAAAATCAACGCCGCATTCACAAGTGCCGAGTTGACGAAGTAGGTATACCTGTCTTTACTTTTTAAATAATTTTGAATGGCTTGTTGGTATTGGCTTGTGAAATTACGTTGTTGTACATTCAGGTCATTTTTGGCGATTGACGTACCTATGGACGCAGCTTTAGCTTTTGCAGAATAGGCGCCAAAAAATACCGGAATAGCCAGCCCAATCTGAACGCTTTGAAATCGCTTATTCCTGCCATAGAAAACTTCATTCCCGTTTACGTTTTGGAAACC
>JACMPF010000144.1 GCA_014377665.1 Pedobacter sp.
AACATTACCTTTTCTGCAGCCCTACCTCCCATAGTTGCGCACATCTCATCAAGCATCTGATGTGGACGTACAATCAGGCGTTCTTCAGGAAGGTACCATGCCGCACCTAAACTCTGACCTCTTGGTACAATCGTAACTTTGATTAACGGAGCAGCGTGCTCTAATAACCAACTTACAGTAGCATGACCAGCCTCATGAACTGCAATCGCTTGCTTTTCTTTTGGAGTAACGATCTTGTTTTTCTTTTCCATACCACCAACAATTCTGTCAACAGCATCTAAGAAATCCTGCTTATCCACAGCCTGTTTGTTTTTACGGGCGGCAATCAGTGCAGCTTCATTGCACATATTAGCTATGTCAGCTCCAGAGAATCCTGGAGTCTGCTTGGCCAGGAATTCAGTATCTAAGTTTCCGTCTGTTTTAAGCGGCTTGATGTGCACTTCAAATATTTGTTTACGCTCGATAACGTCAGGTAGGTCAACGTAGATCTGTCTATCAAATCTTCCGGCTCTCAATAAAGCTTTGTCTAATACATCAGCCCTGTTGGTTGCCGCAAGAATGATTACATGTGTATTTGTCCCGAAACCATCCATCTCAACCAGTAGCTGATTTAGTGTGTTTTCGCGCTCATCATTCCCGCCCATCATGCTATTCTTGCCTCTTGCACGACCGATTGCATCGATCTCGTCAATGAAAATAATACATGGAGATTTATCTTTAGCTTGTTTAAACAAGTCACGCACACGTGAAGCGCCCACACCTACAAACATCTCCACAAAATCAGATCCTGATAGCGAGAAAAAAGGAACCTGAGCTTCACCGGCGACCGCTTTAGCCAATAAGGTCTTGCCTGTACCAGGAGAACCAACAAGTAATGCCCCTTTGGGTATTTTACCCCCCAGATCAGTATATTTCTTTGGATTTTTAAGGAAATCGACGATTTCCATAACCTCTTGTTTTGCTTCTTCAAGACCTGCAACATCGTTAAATGTCGCATTTACCTGACTTTCTTTATCAAACAAAGTAGCCTTCGATTTACCGATATTGAAAATCTGTCCACCGCCACCACCTGCGCCTCCACCCATGCGGCGCATAATAAAAATCCAAAAGCCTATAAATAAAAGTACAGGAATGATTACTGTAAAGAACCAAGAGTTAAAAGAACTTTGTCTAGTGTCTTTCTCAGCTAAAACTTGCTGTTCAGGAGGTGTGCTTTTTTGTGATTCTTTAAGCTGGGTATCTAAGGCATCCATGGAGCCCACGTTAAAAGATACCGTTGACCCAGTGCCTCCCCCTATACTATTTTTGTTCTCATACTGTTTGTATTTTGACTCTTTTAATCTGTCTTTTTTTATGTATACATCGACTTTAACAAGGTCCTCATGTTTATAGGCTATCAGTTTGTCTACATCACCAGGAAGAAGCATCTCCGTTTCGAAAGTTCTATATGGGATAGACTTGCTGGCATCAGTGTTAAATAAGAATTGCAATAAAATAATTCCCAAAATGATAGCCGCGTATACCCAAAAGATATTGAATTTAGGACCTTTTTGGGGCTTTTTAGGAATATTTGGGAGCTTCTTTATCAGTTTTGGTTTTGTATCTTGGTTCTCTCTCATTGTTAGATCAAAAAATGTAAGTGATTAAGCGCTTTTATAAGAAGTTGTTTGGGCATCTCCCCATAAATCTTCTATTCCGTAAAACTCGCGTTTTTCGGTTTTAAATATGTGCACAACAATGTCAAAATAATCGAGAATAATCCAATCCGCAGTTTCCTGTCCTTCTTTGCGCCATGGATCAGTCTGCGTATTCTTATAGATTTCTTCTTCTACGCTATCGGCTATTGCTTTAACCTGCGTGGATGAATTTGCACTGCATATGATGAAGTAGTCTGAAACGGAACTAGTTAGTTCCCTTAAATCTAATCGAACGATGTCATTTCCTTTTTTTTCTTGGATGCCTTGAACGGCTATTTCTGAGAGGTATGTAGAAAGATTTCCTATTTTCTTTTTTACCATTAAATTGTTTTAATTTTGATAAACAAATATACAATCAACACTTGCAAAATAAGACTTTTTCCACATTATTTATCGCTCAAAATCTTATTCAATTATCAGCTGTTGATTCCACTAATAACTATTTAAAGCTGATGCTGTCAAAATCCGAGCCATTAGCAGAGGGGACTGTTATTTTGGCAGATGACCAATTTGCAGGGCGAGGACAACAAGGTAATACCTGGATTTCACAAGCTGGTTTGAATCTCACATTTAGTATTTATTTACGCCCCTCTTTTCTCTCAATTGTACACCAGTTTCAGCTTAATACCGCCGTTAGTATCGGAATTGTTAACGCATTGAAGCGCTATGTAAGTGAAGGGATAAGGATTAAATGGCCGAATGACATCTATTTTCACAATCATAAAATAGGAGGGGTTTTGATAGAAAACACCATTTCCTCGGGCAACTTGAGGAGCAGTATTATTGGCATAGGAGTTAACGTCAACCAACGAGAATTTAGTAGCTCCTTGTTAGAGAAGGCATCTTCACTAGGAAGAATTTTACATGCAGATGTTGATTTATCGGAATTATTGGACAGAATATGTCACTCAATCGAAGGTCAGTATTTGAGATTAAAAGCCGGAAAATCGAAAGATCAACTTAAGGAATACCTCGAAAATCTATATCAGTTTGGCAAGGCTTGTAACTATAAAAGTGACAATATGATTTTCGAAGGCTACATCGCCGGAGTGTCAGAAGAAGGGAAATTACTTGTGGATCATGGGGGTCAGCAACGCAGCTATGGGTTCAAAGAGATAGAATTTTTGGATAACAATTAAAAATTATAAGTAATTTCACCGCCACAACTTAAATAGCCTTGCTAGGCTGATGACACAACAATCTAAGTTAAGAGAGCGAAAGTAATGAGCAAAATCAAAAATATAGGTGTTTTAACTTCAGGGGGTGATGCTCCAGGAATGAACGCAGCGATTAGAGCGGTCGTCCGTGCGGCAATCTATTATAATCTGGAAGTTACAGGGGTGTTGAGGGGATACGAAGGGTTGATTAATGGTGATTTTATCGAGATGGATCGCAAATCTGTAGCAAATATCATTCAACGTGGAGGCACTATATTAAAAACTGCCAGGAGTGACGCTTTCCGTACCAAAGAAGGTCGCGAAAAAGCACACGAACAGCTGAAACAAAAAAACATAGATGCTTTAGTGGTTATTGGTGGTGATGGCACCTTCACAGGTGCAGACATCTTTTCGACAGAATACAAATTTCCAATAGTTGGCTTACCAGGTACGATAGATAACGATCTAGAAGGTACGGACTTTACAATAGGCTATGATACTGCTATCAATACTGTAATTAATGCTGTTGATAAAATCAGGGATACCGCAGAATCTCATGACAGGTTATTTATTGTGGAGGTAATGGGTCGCGATTCTGGGCTAATTGCTTTGCGAAGTGGTATAGGTGTCGGCGCTGAGGCGATCATGATTCCAGAAGCTAATATGGGCGTAGACGGTTTGGTTACTCGTCTGGAAAGTGGGCGGAAAGATAAGGCTTCAAAAATTATTATTGTGGCCGAGGGCGACGAAATTGGAGGGGCTTTCAACGTTGGAGAAGTTCTAAAAAAGAAATTTCCAGCTTACGATATCCGGGTTTCCGTTCTTGGACACATTCAGCGTGGCGGAAAACCAAGTTGTATGGATAGGGTATTGGCCAGCCGTTTGGGTGTTGCAGCGGTTGAAGGCTTGCTTAACGGACAATCTGGAGAAATGGTTGGACTAAAAAATAAAGAAATTATATTTACACCATTTGATCACGCTATCAAGCATATCGATGCAAAAGAAATTAGTGCTGCATGGTTGAAGTTAGTAGAAATCCTATCTCTATAATAATTTGGCTAAAACTTCCCTCCAATTATTTACCCGCTCATAATCATTTAACAAAAGGTTGTGCGGTGAGGTAAACAATAGTTTTCTTCCACTGAAGCCGACGAAATTCTTTGCGCGGTCATCAATCATGACGTCGACGTTTACGATTTTATCCCCACAAAATATGATGTTTCTCCAGCCAATAAAGGGAAAG
>JACMPF010000145.1 GCA_014377665.1 Pedobacter sp.
CATCATTTATGCTTTTCGCTGATGAGGGCGGTGTTCCACCGAGAAATAAGGTCAAGATCCGGTCTAAAACGGATCACAATCCAGTTAAATTAACTTTCACGGAGTTGGGATTTGCATTGACTGAAGGTGACCAAATCATTCTGGGCGAGTCGGCGGTACTGGAGTTCAGTTACAACCAATAAAAAATTACTGATGGCTAAAGTATTTACAATAACCGAAGGGCTGGAGAATATGGGTGCGCTGCGCACCGGTGGACAAGGTTCTGTATATAAGGGAAAGCGGATGGGTGCCATCATATCCGCCGTGAAATTGTTACCTACCCCTATTCATACGGAGAATGAAAACGATAAGAATTTTCGGGATTTTCAGAACGAAGTAGAGAAGCTAAAAAAAGTTAATGAAGATCCTAACCCAAACGTTGTCAAGATCATAAATTCGGGACTGACTGAAAGCGGGTCATTTCCATTTATCGAAATGGAATACATTGAGGGACCGGATTTAGAAGAACTGTTACAGGCGCCTAACCCGCCAGTTTTCACGATTAGGGAAACCATAAAGCTAGCCACGCAACTTTCGAATGCGTTAGCACATTGCCATAGAGCAGGTGTGAAACATGGCGATATAAAAAGTAACAACGTAAAGTTCAACATCGACACAGGAAACTATATTTTACTGGATTTCGGCCTGGCGGTAATGTCCGATGAACAAAGAAGGTCAAGCCTCCGGCACGCAGGTGCAGTTGAATTCATGGCTCCTGAGCAGCATGACGGTGAAATGCTTTTTCAATCTGATATCTACAGTTTCGGTATTATTGTTTACGAGCTCTTAGCAGGCGTAGTGCCATTCCCTCTAATTTCTAAAGCAGAATCCCATAGGAATCAAATAATGATTTCTCATATCGAGAAGAGTATCCCAAATTTATTACAGTTGCGACAAACTCGACTACCGGCAGACTGGTCGGAAAAGCAGCGCGTGACTGAAATGAATGTCCCCATCTGGCTCCAGGATATAGTTGGAAAATGCTTGGAAAAATCACCTTCAGACCGATATGCAAACGGCACTGATCTGCATGATGCCATATGTAATCAGATTGAACAAAATCCAGTTCAAACTGAAACTGTATTATCGAATATAAATGATAGTAGTTTAGCCTCGTTGCAAAGCGAAAATGAACGATTACTAGCTGAAATAAGCAAATACAAACAGTACTTTAAAAGCAAAATGCTTTTATTTATTGCTTCATTAGTGTTGGTATGTTTCCTTACTTTCGTAGGAAGCTCGATGATCGGCACCGAACGAACAGAAAAAGGCTCAACTGCTGAAAGCATGGATAATGCAAAGAAAGATAGTCCGAAGTCTTTGCAAAATAAATCCGGAGATACCATCAAAAAAGAAAAGAAAAAACCAAAGAAGGCTGCTCCCGCGAAGACCAAGGATGGCTTGATTAATGATGTTCCTGAATTTTAATATAGTTATACATGAGTAAAGTATTTACCATAACGGAGGGATTAGAAAACATGGGTGCCTTGCGCACTGGTGGACAAGGATCTGTTTACAAGGGCAAAAGGATCGGAGAGATTATTACGGCAGTAAAAATCCTACCGACTCCCATTCACACGGAAAACACAGACGACAAAAACTACAGAAACTTTAAGAATGAAGTTGAAAAACTGAAAAAAGTCAATGAAATTCCGAATCCCAATGTAGTGAAGATCGTGAATTCAGGATTAACTGAAAGCGGTTCTTTTCCATTTATTGAAATGCAATATATTGAGGGGCCTGATTTAGAAGAATTGCTGCAATCTCCTCATGCCCCGATATTTACAATTAGGGAAACAAAAAAACTGGCACATCAACTAGCGAATGCCTTGGCACATTGTCACAGAGTTGGTGTTAAACATGGTGATATAAAAAGCAATAACGTAAAGTTTAATATCGATACAGGAAATTATATTCTTTTAGACTTCGGACTCGCGATTATGTCTGACGAACAGCGTCGAAGCAGCATTCAGCATGCGGGGGCTGTGGAATTCATGGCACCTGAACAACATGATGGGGAAATGTTCTTCCAGACTGATATCTATAGCTTTGGGATTATTCTCTATGAACTATTGGCAGGAGTGGTTCCATTCCAATTAAACAATAAAGGTGAAACTTCAAGAAATGCCGTAATGTTATCCCACATGGAAAAACCAGTTCCTGATTTATTAAGCCGGAGGAAAAGCAATCTTCCGGATACCTGGAGTCCTGAAGTCAAAGCAAGAGAGATGAATATCCCAGTCTGGCTGCTTGAAGTAATCAAAAAGTGCCTGGAAAAGAATCCTGAAAAGCGATATGCTAATGGATCAGACTTGCAGGAAGCGATTTTACACGAAAACTTTGATCAGTCAAAGCTAATTAGCAGCAAAGTAGCTGGAAGTGGCTTCACATTTGCAAAAACTAATGCAGAACAGGATGCAACGGTTGACTCTATAGCTATTGAAAACGCGAATTCATTGTCGGAACTAGGTATTAAGGAAAAGTCGCCAGATACTATGGAGGTTTCTAAGCCGCTCTTTATTTCATTAATCTTACTGCTAATTGCTTTAGGGGCATATTCGGCTTATTCTTTATTTATTGCGAATTCGGATCAGAAACAAATAGTATATGAAGATTCAACCAATCAGAATATTCAAGACACAGTTGGGATGAACCTTCCCTATAAAATTGATCCCGATACCACAAAGATCAATCCTCCAGTTAAAGTAGACACGGTAGCAAGACAAGCCGAGGTGGACAGCCTTAGAAAAGAATTTGAACAGCAAACCGGCGCTACTTCTGTGAAGCCAGCTACACCGGCAATTCCTACGGAAAATATTTTACAGCCACTGGTAACCAGCAATGGAAAACAATATAGATTACCTAAAGGTGAATTGTATTTCTACGATGAGCCCAGTGCTGACGCCGAAAAGCACAAAGTGTTAGCCTTATGGACGATTAAAACAAAATTTAACGTGCTTGATGAGCAGAATGGCTTTATACAGGTGATGCATACTACAACAGACGGAGAAGTAACAAAAGGTTGGCTAAATAAGAATGACCTCCGCGAGGTTCAATAAAAACATTCTCTTTAAGGTTTCAGAAAGTATGATCTCGAACAACAAAAAAAATAAAATATTTAAAACCTTTAGGTCTAAAGGTGGTTATGTGTATAGTTTGTTTGGTTTAGTTGATCTGTGGTGGGTCAACATCTATTAAAAACAGGGATAGGTTTCATAGCTTATCCCTGTTTCCTTTTATAGACTTTTTTCATGATGAAGTTCTTGTTGCTATTCCAGCCGTGTTATAGCAACAAGAACTTACATGTGCAACTATGATGTTTTAACCAACTGAACACGCAGTTTCAGCGCTTCATTATGGCATAAGCGAAAGGTGATATATTGTATTTAGAAATGGTAATATCGTTTAACTACCCCATAAATTTATTTTATTTTTCTTTTGTGAAATAGTATATAGGTATTCCTAC
>JACMPF010000146.1 GCA_014377665.1 Pedobacter sp.
CAGGAAGGGTATTTTATGTTTTATAGAATAGTCAATTGATCGTGCAATTTTCTCACCCACTACAGAACCCATAGAACCGCCGATGAAGTTGAAATCCATACAGGCAATCACAAGATCTTGACCGTTCATTTTACCGTGACCAGCTCTTATAGCGTCCTTTAGCCCAGTTTTTGCCTGACTTTCTAATAGGCGATCTACATAAGGCTTGGTATCTGTAAACTGTAATGGATCACCTGAAGTAAGATTCGCGAAAAGTTCAGTGAACTGGTTGTCGTCAAATAATACCTGAAAATACTCTTTACTTCCAACCCTTAAATGATAATCGCAATACTGGCAAACATATTTATTTTCCAGAAGATCTGCAGTATGAAGTGCTTTTTTACAATTCGGACACTTGTTCCATAAACCGTCTGGAGCTTCCTTCTTCTCTTCGGTAGATGTACTGATACCTTTTTTTTCTCTCTTAAACCAAGCCATGTTATTTCTTGAAAAATGCGAGTACAAAGAAACAAAAAAAAACAATACTAAACGTTCCGACTTTTCCTGTTTGTCGGAAGCGGTCTAAATCACAGAAATAATGATAGATACACTTGCCTAAAGTGATATTTTTCCTAACTTCGGCTTATATATAAAATATTAAAGATGAGTTTAAAAGGCTATAAAGGCGTAATTTACGGAGATGCCGTTCAAGAGTTATTTGAGCAGGCTAAAAAACACCAGTTTGCACTACCTGCGGTAAACGTTACAGGAACAAATACCATTAATGCGGTAATGGAAACTGCCAAAGCAGTTAATTCGCCAGTAATAATTCAGTTGTCTAACGGCGGAGCGCAATTTTACGCAGGTAAAACCCTAAACAACGATAACCTTAATGCATGTGTATTAGGAGCAGTTTCTGCGGCTAAACATGTTCACTTATTGGCTGAGCACTACGGTGTTGCCGTTATTTTGCATACTGACCATGCCGCTAAAAAGCTTTTACCATGGATCGACGGATTGTTAGATCATGGAGAGAAGTTTTTTGCAGAAACAGGAAAGCCATTGTTTTCATCGCACATGTTAGACCTTTCAGAAGAGTCTATTGAAGAGAACATGGAAATCTGTGTGAAGTATTTCGAACGCATGGCTAAAATGGGCATGACTATCGAGATTGAGCTTGGAGTAACGGGTGGTGAGGAAGACGGTGTTGATAACAGTGATGTTGACAGTTCTAAACTATATACTCAACCATCTGAAGTGGCATATGCTTACGAAGAATTGAGTAAAGTGAGTGATAAATTCACTGTCGCAGCAGCATTTGGTAATGTTCACGGTGTATACAAACCAGGTAATGTGAAGTTGCAACCAGTGATCCTTAAAAATTCTCAAGACTACATCAAAGAAAAGTTGAGCTTAACAGCAGAGAAACCTATCAACTTTGTATTTCATGGTGGTTCAGGTTCTTCGCAAGAAGAAATCAGAGAAGCTATCTCTTACGGAGCAATCAAAATGAATATCGATACAGATATGCAATGGGCATTCTGGGAAGGAATTCTTGATTACTACACAGCAAATGAAAGCTATCTTCAGGCGCAGATTGGTAACCCTGATGGGGATGATAAACCCAATAAAAAATACTATGATCCACGCGTATGGTTGCGTAAAGGTGAAGAGCAATTCGTAGCACGTTTAAAACAAGCTTTCGAAGATCTTAACTGTAAAGACGCGAGCGATAAGATATAAATAATCTAATTCGAAAAGCGTCATAGGAATACTATGGCGCTTTTTTTGTTCCCCCTCCATAAATCTTCTCTTATGCAAGCACTTCAAGTAACTAAAATCACGACCCAGCTTCAACTCGAACAAGCCTTTCTAATCCGCAGAACCGTATTTGTTGAAGAACAAAACTGCCCGCCGGAGCTCGAACTCGCAGATGAAGAAGAGTCTACGCATTTCCTGGCAACAATTGATCACAATCCATGTGGGACCTGTAGGTGGAGAAAAACTGATAAAGGTTACAAATTAGAACGGTTCGCAGTACTCAAAGAATTCAGGGGTAAAAGAGTCGGACAAGCCCTACTATCAGCCGTGCTTAATGACCTGCCAGTAGACGCCACCTACATCTATTTAAATTCTCAACTGGATGCTGTAGGCCTCTATACGAAGTTTGGGTTCACTGTTGAAGGCGATCAATTCGAAGAAGCGGGAATCCAACACCTCAAGATGGTGAAAAAAGCTTAAAATACCCGTTGAGATAACGCAACTGCTTCATTCCACTTGCTCATATTTAAACCCAAAGCTTCTCCTTTACCTTCCAGAAAAGCGATAAGTTCTTCAGTAGCCATATTTCCGGTAAGCTCATCGCTAGCCATTGGGCAACCTCCATACCCTTTCAAGGCGCTATCAAAGCGCCTGCAGCCAGCACTGTATGCAGCTTCAAGCTTTTCTAATCTTGTGGATGGCGTACTGTGCAGATGAACCCCAATTTCTACATCTTGAAAATCCCGTAAAAGAGGAGAGAGCAATAAATCGATCTTCTCAGGGGTAGAAACTCCAATTGTATCTGACAGTGATAAAATCGAAGCACCCGCTTTAACAAGCCTGGAAGACCAATAAGCCACTATTTCTTCAGTCCAGGCATCGCCGTAGGGATTGCCGAAACCCATCGACAAATATAGCACAGCTTGCTTACCAGAAAGGTGGCAAAGCTCGAGGATCCGTTCTACCGTCTCCATAGACTCTTCAATACTGGAATTCGTGTTGCGCTTTTGGAAGGTCTCTGATAAAGAAAAAGGAAAACCAAGATAAGTTATCTCCTCATGCAATATCGCTTCTTCAGCACCCCTTATATTAGCTACAATAGCCAACAACTTTGACTTTGTCGAAGATAAATCTAACAAGGATAAAACTTCAGACGTATCCTTTAACTGAGGAATTGCTTTCTCAGAAACAAAACTTCCAAAATCTATTGTATCAAAGCCCACCTGCAAAAGTAAATTGATGTATTCTGCTTTTAAAGAGGTATCGATAAAGTGATGGATACCCTGCATGGCATCACGGGGGCATTCAATAAGTTTAATATCACTCATAAATTAAAGCTAACAAATAAACCCTTAAAACAGAAAAAGGCATCCCGTAGAAGGATGCCTAAACTATATTTTTAAAAATAATACTTACTTTTTGCTACTTCCTAAATCAATTACGATAGGAGTTGAGATACATAATGATGAATAGGTACCAATAATTCGACCAATTAACAACGCGAAGATAAATCCGCGGATGCTATCTCCACCAAAAACGAAGATCACCAATAATACGAAGAATACCGTTAATGAAGTTAGGATAGTACGACTCAATGTGCTGTTCAATGCGAAGTTGATCAACGTATTGCGCTCTTCCCCATGTAAATCATCTTTACCAGATTCTTTCAGACGCTCACGGATCCTGTCAAATACAACCACCGTTTCTGTCATCGTATAACCCATTACCGTCAAAATCGCAGCAATGAAATCCTGACCAATCTCTAATGAGAACGGCATGACACCATCCAGGATCGTATAGAATGACAGTACCATTAACACGTCATGGAACAATGCGATAACCGCACCTAAACCATATTGCCATTTCTTAAACCTAACAACGATATAGATAAACATGAATAAACAAGAAACCAATACCGCATAGAAAGCGCCGTTCACAATGTCACTCGCAATAATAGGAGTAACCTTCTGAGAACTCATGATCTCAAACTTGTTATTCAATGGCGTTAAGCCTTTGATTAACGCATCTTCAACCACTTTATCCGTTTTTGGATCCTGATCTTCAATGTGGAAAGTAGTGGTTATTTTAACCTGACTGTCTTCACCAGCGGTTTTAACCTCAGGTGTTTCGTTTCCAAACGCCGGGTTCAACTGAGTTTTAAGATCTTCTGTGCTTACAGCTTTATCAAAATGAACTAAATAAGTTCTACCACCTTTAAAGTCTACACCCAGGTTCAATCCACCATTTTTGAAGTAGAAGATGAAACCTAAAAGGATGATCGCTGTAGAAACAATGTAGTAGATCTTACGACGACCAACAAAGTTGAAGGCAACGTTCTTGAAAGCGTTGTGGGTATATTTGTTATCAAAAGTGATCTCTTGTTTACTTTCCAACATCCAATCGAATACTACTCTTGAGATCGCAACAGCAGCGAATAACGAAGATAGAATACCAATACACAATGTAGTTGCGAAACCTTGTACAGGTCCGCTACCAAATACGTATAGGATAGATCCTAATATAAATAGGGTAACGTTGGAGTCAATAATGGAGGGCATCGCATGTTTGAAACCTTCTTTAATGGCAAGAGCGGTATTTTTACCCTGTGCGAGTTCCTCACGAATACGTTCAAAGATCAGGATGTTCGCATCCACCGATAAACCGATGGTTAGTACGATACCAGCAATACCAGGAAGCGTCAAAACCGCACCAAGTGAGACCAGGGTACCAATTATGAAGAATAAGTTCAACAACAATGCGAAGTTAGCAACCCAACCAGC
>JACMPF010000147.1 GCA_014377665.1 Pedobacter sp.
AATAGAATTCAGTTTTTAGGAAAAGACGGCGGAGGCATGACTTCTTACATTGAAAAACTTATTGAAAACGAGCAAATGGTTTTCGCGCATCAAAAAGAGCTGAAAGGTGGTGTGGAAACCGAATCAATGTGGCAAGGTGCGCAAGCAATTTACTAGTTAAAACATGAAACTGAGGTCAGTACAGAACTGGAGGTTATTTTGGATGTGACCCCAGACATGGAAAGTTATTTCAATACCGTTTTCCCAAAGGCATTAGCGCTGATCAAGGAACTTTCTGAACTTAATCATTAACTCAAAAATTACATCATGGAAACAGCATCAAGAAAATTAGACATCATCATTCCAGCATACCGGATGCATTCCCAAAGTTTTAAGAATGCTTTGGACGGTATCACAGAAGAAACCGGTTTAAAACGAATTGACAATAAGACCAACCACGTGGTGTGGATGACGGGCAACTTAGTTAACTGCCGTTATTGGATTGGCAACTTGTTGGGTATAGAAGATAAAGATCCTTATGAGGACTTGTTTAAAGAAGGCAGGGCATGGGACGAAAACCTGGATTACCCCACTTTGGAAGAGTTAAAGAAAAATTTTGCGTACATATCGCCAAAAGTTTATCAAAAATTATTATTGGCAACAGATGAACAACTGGATAAGGCGTTTTCATTTGGTATGAATATTCCTTTTGTGCCAGAAAATGTACTCAACATGATTGGTATGTGCATTGGCAGGGAAGATTATCTTTTTGGCCAAATAGGTCTGATGCGGAAAATGCTTGACTTAAAAGGGATGAGTTATGATATAGACTTCAGCATAAGTTATTAATTTGTGGCAACACGCTCAACTAGTCGGAGAAGTGGTGCAGTATGAGAATTTGTGCCGTGTATTAAAAACAGTGAACATTTGCATTTGCGAATTATAGTTTCTATATTATCGGTAACCAAATGCAAACCTGAATTCCATGTTAAAATACGTCTTATTATTCATTCCGCTATTATTTATACTTTTGTTTGGTCCAAAATATTTGAGCTCTGGAAAAGCCGATGATGTGACACTTGAAGCTGTCCAGAATGAAGGAACTGGTACTATAACTATTCTTCGAACAGATACAAAAGCAGTCCTGCTGACACAAAATGCAGCTGAGGACTTCCGCCCATATATCCACCCTATTGCTGCACCGGATGGCAAGGGCGTGCTTACGGAACTTAGTCCATCGCATCATAAGCACCAAACAGGTCTCTATTGGGGGCTCACCAATGTGAACGGCCGCAATTATTTTGAGAATCCCGGTGTGGGTTTTTGGAAGCGTGTAGCGGTTCGTATTCTAGAAAAAACAGGTACTGTAGTTAAATGGCAGACGGTGTACAATCTACTGGACGACAAAGGGCAGGCGACAATGACGGAAACTCAGACCTGGAGCATGGAGCAGGACAAAAGACGCTTTTTACTTACGCTGGAATGGAAAGGTGAAGCGAAAACGGACATCACTGTAGGTAAATATCCTTATGGAGGCTTGTTTCTGAGAATGCCCTGGAAGCCAGGTATCAACGCTGAGTTGATCAATACTGCAAGGCAAAAAAATGAGAAAGCGGAAGGACAACCTGCTACCTGGGTAGATTTAGGAATACAGGTTGATGGTCGCGACGACAAGGCGCACATCGCTATACTGGATCATCCGGAAAACAAGGGCTATCCACAGAAATGGAGGGTAGACACGCAGCTGGGTTTTGGGCCGACAAGGAGCCGTGACGCTGACTGGATGATTAAAAAAGGTGAAACGGAAATAGTTAAACATCAATTGGTGATCTACACTGGTGCCTTTAACGATATTGAAATGAACAATACCTGGGCTAAATTTGCAGGTAAAGATCCCAACTGGGCCAGTGTAGACATGTGGGCAGTGGCCAAACAGGAAGGAAAAGATGCCAAGTTTCTGAGCCCAGAGGAAGCTGTCAATGCAATGACCTTAAAAGAGGGTTTCATGGCAAATGTTTACGCAGCTGAGCCTATGGTTACGCAGCCGATGGCTTTTTGCTGGGATGACAAAGGAAGACTTTGGGTGGCGGAGAATAGAGATTACGAATCGCGTTCGTCCGGCTTCTCCAATGATGGGAACAGCCGCATCCTGATTCTGGAGGATACAGACCACGATGGCAAGGCAGATACCAAAAAGGTATTTGCAGATGGAATTCCTTTCCCTGCAGCGATGGCAGTTGGTTTTGATGGGGTATTTATTGGTGCTCCACCTAATTTATTGTTTGTTCCCGACCGCAACCACGACGATAAGGCGGATATGAAGGATATTGAAGTTCGCCTCACGGGTTGGGGGATCCGCGACCGTCATGAAACGCTTAACAGTTTTCACTGGGGGCCAGATGGTTGGCTTTATGGCTGTCAGGGTTTCGCGACACCTTCGCGCATCCGCAAGCCTGTGGGCAAGGGCAAGCTTTACGGTCGCCAGGAGCCCTTTCCAGATGACGAAATCTTGAAAGGTGAGGGTGTGGATATCAATGGCGGCGTTTGGCGTTACCATCCCTTAAAAGATAAATTTGAAGTTGTTGCGCATGGTTTTAGCAACCCCTGGGGGATTGATTATGATGCTAAGGGACAGATCTTTATTACGGCATGTGTGATTCCGCATCTCTGGTATGTGATTCCTGGTGGCATTTATCACCGTCAGGGTGGGCAACATTTTAATCCGTATACCTACACAGATATCAAAACAATTGCAGATCATAGCCACCGTTCTGCACATGGAGGGGCCAGTATCTATCAAAGTGATGCTTTTCCTGAAGACCAGAAAGGCCGGATCTTTATGGCCAATATCCATGAACATGCAATCCTTACAGACATTTTGAAACCTTCAGGTTCTGGTTTTACTGGCGCTCATGGGGATGACCTAATGGCGGCCAATAATGCACAATGGGTAGGTTTCAGTACTTCTGTTGGCCCTGACGGAGATTTGTATGTACTGGACTGGCACGATGCAGATATCTGTGGTGGATCGGTACTGAATAAGGAAACAGGTAGGGTATTCCGGATCTCGCCAAAGATACCTTTGTCGCAGAATTTTAAAAACAGGTATTCGGATCTGAACAAATTGAGCGATAAGCAGCTGGTGGATTTCCAGTTAAGCAAAAGCGACTGGCATTCCCGGCGTGCAAGACTCATCCTGCAAAACAGAGCCTATAAAAAGGAACTTAAAAAAGGCACATTGGAAGCGCTTTCAGAGATTTACTTAAAGAATGCGAATGGCGACTATCGTTTACGTGCCTTATGGACACTTTATGTATGCAATGGCCTATCTTCAGCTCAGCTCAAAGCTGCGCTAGATGATAAAGATGAATATATCCGAGGTTGGGCTGTACAATTGCTCTGGGAAGATGGAATACCTGCTGATGCGGTGATCGAAAAGATGGCTGTTATGGCCAAAAATGAGACATCTGCTCCTGTACGGCTATACTTGACTTCGGCAATGCAGCGCTTGCCTCTAGAGAAAAGATGGGCACTTGCTTCAAATTTATCTCAGCACGGGGAAGATGAAAACGACCATAATCTACCGAAAATGCTTTGGTATGCTATTGAACCTATGGTAGCAAAATCACCGGAGCGTTCGTTTGAATTGGCTGCTAAAAGTAAGTTAAGCTTGATCCGGAAATTCATCGCCCGAAGGGCAATTGATGCAGATGTAACGGACGCGCTGGTCAGTTGGATGGCAAAACAAAATAAGATTGATACGGCGATGGTGATCGGCATGAGAGATGGACTGGAAGGCCGGACAGATCTTAAAACTCCTCTAAACTGGAAAGAGGCCTACGTAAAGTTGCAAAGGTCTGGTGAAAGAAACAAGCAATTATCTTTGGAAATCGCGCAGTATTTTGGTGATACGGAAGCTGCAGCGGCTTATTTTCGTACGCTACGTGACAAAAATGCAGGTATTGAAAGCAGGCGTAAGGCGTTGGCAACACTTTCTGCTCAGCAACGTTTGGAACTGGAAGCTGAGCTTCCAAGACTTCTGGACGATCCCTTACTTCATAATGATGCCATCCGAGCCATGGCGAGTTACGACAGTGAGAAACTGGCGCAGGTATTGCTTTCCCGCTATCCGAAACTGAATGAAAAGGATCAGCAATCAGCCATCGAAACATTGGCTTCGCGATCCAGATCGGGTTGGATGCTAGCTCAGGCCATAAAAAATAAGACGATTGAGAAGCGAGATATTCCAGCCAGTGTGGCACGTCAACTGAGACGTGTAGTAGGCAGCGGTTTCGTGGAGATTTGGGGGCCCATAGATCAGTTACCTTCCAATGAACTGGCTTTTAAAAGATACCGTGACCTGCTCAGTCCGACTGCTCTCGACAAATCGAACTTAAAAAAAGGGCAGACTATTTTCATGCGTAGCTGCGGCAGCTGCCATAAAATGTATGGCGATGGTGGCAATATTGGACCGAACCTGACTGGCTCTAATCGTTCTAAAGTAGATTATTTGTTGTTTAATGTGCTGGATCCGAGCGGTGAGATCCAGGATGATTACAAGCTGGTGGTCATAACTACACGTGATGGACGGACCTATTCTGGTAATATCAGTTCGGAGAATGACCGTCAGATCACCTTGCGAATCGTCGGACAGGATGCCACGGTGATCAACAAATCAAATATCCAGTCGCGGGAAGTGATGCCAGTATCGATGATGCCGAATGGATTGTTTGAAACACTCACCAATGCCGAGATCATTGATTTAGTCGGCTTTCTGAGCAGGTCTAAATAAAAGTAAGAAAACGATTATCCAATTTATGTCCTTTGTTTCAAACTACATCTGGACTCTTTGTTTAGTTATTTAGGATATAGGTAACATTTTTGATTATCTTTAGTTAACTCTCAATCCTTTTTAGGAGGCGCCGTTAACCAGATATAATTATGCATTTTAAAATATATATTCTATGTATTTGGGTTTTTGCCATCCCTGCAGGCCTGTTTGCACAGAATAATAGTAGCTACCAATTCTCCCACTTAGACATCACAAACGGTCTTTCTGATAATCAGGTTAATTGTATTTATAAAGATAAAAAGGGCTTTATGTGGTTTGGTACCACGTCTGGGCTAAACCGGTATGATGGCAATAAGTTTAAAATATTTAAACGAGATACGAAAGATCCAAACTCGCTTGCTGAGAATCATGTGATGAATATTGCTGAAGGCCCTGATGATAAATTATGGATTTTTACGCACAACAATATCAGTATATATGACCCTTCGATGGAGCGGTTCTCTAACAATATTACAGCAGAACTGGCTCGCTATAAAATACCTGCAAGCCCCATCACCCGTGTAAAGAAGGATAAAGAGGGAGAGTTTTGGTTCGCAACCCATAAAAAGGGCCTTTATCGTCATAATCCTAAAAGTGGAAGGACTATTTATTACAGCAATTCCCCAAACTCAACTGCAGTTTTACATTCGAATCATGTGATTAACATTGTGACTTCTCAGCATAATCATTTATGGCTAATTTATAGTGATGGCGTAATAGAACAATTGGATACAAGGGCTGATAAGATTATAACCAGGTTTGATGGACTTGCTAAGGAAATCTACAATAAGCCGCGGAATTTTATCATGACTATGGATAATAAGCAAAACCTTTGGATATGTTCTGATGAAGGGCCTATTGGAGTTTATTGCTATGGGACACTTACGAATAGCTTATTGCATTACGGTAAGGACAGTTCGATTGGTCAGCTAAATTCAAATGTACTTACCAGTATTATCCAAACAGATGATGATAAAATCTGGGTTGGATCTGACCATGGGGGTATCAATGTGATCGATCCGACAACTAATAAAGTTAGTTATATACTTAGTCGGGCTGATGATCCCAGATCGTTAAGTGGTAACAGTGTTTACCTTTACAAAGACAATACAGGTATTATTTGGGGAGGTACATTTAAACAGGGTATAAGTTATTATCATCGAGGTATCATGCAATTCCCGCTTTACAAACGGCTTATCATCAATCCTAAGAGCTTGCCTTTCCAAGATGTAAATAGCTTTGAAGAAGATGACAAACTTAATCTCTGGATAGGTACAAATGGCGGCGGACTTATTTATTTTAATAGGTCCACTAATACGTATACTCAGTTTAAACATGATCCCAATAATCCTAATAGCATAACCAGCGATATCATAATACGGTTATTTATCGACAGAGAGAAAAAACTCTGGATAGGCACTTACTTCGGTGGCTTGGATTGCTACGATGGTAAAACATTTACCCATTATCGCCATAACATCAATGATCCGAATAGCTTAACAGACGATCGGGTTTATACGATTACTCAAGACGCCAAGGGCGAAATCTGGGTAGGGACATTCGCTGGGGGACTGAATGTTTTCAATCCCAAAACAAATAGTTTCCGACATCCTAAAAGTCCTGGAATCTCTGAATATACTTCCGAAATTTTTGTAGACAAGGATCAAAACAAATGGATTGGCAGGGATAAAGGGGTAGGTGTTTTATTTCAAGGAACTAATAAGGTAAAAAACTATTTATCAGAACCTAAAAACCCAAATAGCCTTATAGGCAATGATGTAAATATCATTACACAGGATAGGAAAGGGTTAATATGGATAGGTACAAAGGATGGATTAAGTATATTAAATATAAAAACGAATAAATTCCTGAACATTGAAGAAGGGCTAAACTTGCCTGCAAATAACGTGTCCAACATTATCGAAGATTACGCAGGAAGGATGTGGGTAAGCACTACTAATGGTCTTTCGGGCATTATGCTCAGCGAAGTTGATGGTAAATATAGAGTAGAAATTAATAACTATAATGAACTGGATGGGCTCCAGAGTAGGGCATTTAATTTGTATTCAGCCAAGCGTTTAAGAAGTGGGGAACTTGTATTTGGCGGTATGAACGGTTTTAACCTGTTCGACCCACAAACCCTTAATATATTTAAACCGAAACCTCATCTGCTGTTCACTGATCTTAAACTTTTTAATAAAAGCGTGACGGCGGGTGATAGTATAAATGGTAAAGGGGTTCTTTCTAAAGCTTTTTCTGAAACTAAAGAAATCACTTTAAAACACAATCAAAATGTCTTTGACATTGAATTTGCTGCGGGTGATTATTTTAACCCGGCAAAGACAAAACTGGAATACAAACTAGAAGGTTTTGATAATGAATGGATTACTGTTGCAGGTAATGAGCGTAAGGCTACTTACACCAATCTTGATGGTGGTAATTATATATTCAAAGTGCGGATAAAGGATCCTTATGAATTGCATAAAGGGGAGATTTCAATGAATATCACCGTCTTACCCCCATTTTTTAGATCAACTTTCGCCTATATCAGTTATATATTATTGCTGATTGGTGGTTTGCTTTATTTACGCCACCGGGGTATACGTAGACTAAAGCGCGAGTTTGAAAGTACGCAGGCAAGCATTGAAGCTGAACGTAAAATTGAACATGAACGTGCGGAAGCGCGAAGAATGCATCAGCTTGACTTGATGAAAATAAAATTCTTCACGAATGTGAGTCACGAGTTTCGAACACCACTTTCACTGATCTTATTGCCTATTGATAATCTAATTAGAACAATTACTAATCTTGATCAACATAGTCAGCTTGTCACTATAAAAACAAACGGCAAAAGATTACTGAACCTGGTGAATCAGTTGTTAGATTTCAGGAAAATGGAATACAATGAGCTGAAACTTAGTTTAAAACCAGGCGACATCATCAAATTTATTAAAGAAGCTTCCACATCCTTTACTGATATTGCTCAGCAGAAAAGAATTGAATTTGTTATTGAGAGCGATTATAGTAGTTATGATACCAATTTCGACCATGATAAAATAGAGCGTATATTATTCAACCTGCTTTCTAACGCCTTTAAATTTACCCCTTCAGGTGGGCAAATATGTGTCATATTAAATCTACTTCGAACTGGGGAAAGCGACCATCATAATAACCTCGAAATAAAGGTGATAGATACCGGTATTGGCATTGCGGTTGAAAATCAGGTTAGAGTATTTGATCGTTTCTTTCAGGATCAGATGCCTGAAAACTTGCTCAATCAAGGAAGTGGCATAGGCCTTTCTATAACCAAAGAGTTTGTGAAAATGCAGGGAGGTTCTATTCAATTGGAAAGTGAACCTGATTATGGAAGTTGTTTTACAGTAACGCTACCTTTTGAGGAGCGGCAAGAGATAAATGAGCAGGAAGTAATTGCCCCGTCTGATTATGAGGCACAGGTTCTAATAGCCCCCAAGATAGCGCACAGTTTACCGGGTACCGCAAAAAAGGCAACTATTTTATTGATAGAGGATAATGATGACCTAAGGTTCTATTTGAAAGAGAATTTGAAAGATAGCTTTCACATTGTTGAAGCTGTTAATGGCAAGGATGGATGGCAAAAAGCCCTTTCAATGCATCCTAAACTTATCGTTAGTGATATCAGCATGCCCGAAATGAATGGTATCGACCTTTGTAAAAAAATAAAGGCTGATCCGCGTACTGCCTTTATCCCCGTTATTATATTAACGGCGCTTATTGCAGAGGGAGATCAATTAACGGGAGCAGACAGCGGCGCAGATGATTATATTCTAAAACCCTTCAATTTTGAAATATTGCTTTCTAAGATTAATAACTCACTTCGAATGCAGCAAACCCTCAAAACAACCTATCAAAAACAAATTGAAGTGAGGGCAGAAGATATCCATGTTGTATCTGAAGATGAGAAGTTTTTAAAGAATGCCTTTGAGTATATAGAGCAAAATATTACCAAGGTGAATTTTTCTGTGGAGGAGTTGAGCAAACTACTTAACCTGAGCAGGGTTTCTCTATATAAAAAGTTGCTAACCCTTACTGGCAAAACCCCTGTAGACTGCATCCGTACCGTTCGTTTAAAAAGAGCTGTTCAATTGTTGCAAAAAAGCCAGCTTAGTATTGCTAATGTTGCTTACGAAGTTGGATTCAACAATCCGACGTATTTTGCGAAGGTTTTTAAGGAGGAGTATGGCCTGCTTCCATCAGAATATGTCAACGATTACCGTAAGAGTATTAAAGAAGCGTTAGCGCCGGAAGTTTAAGGTTACTTGTCACACAATTGGGTTTGTCCTGTAATAATTTTATTTTCTCTAATTAAATAACTGAAAGTTAAGTATTTACAAGGAGTTAACATTTGTTGCATAAATATTAACATTTGTGTTACTCCATCTAAATGTGCTCCCGTACTTTTAATTTGATTAAATCAGCTGATGTTATGTTCATCAATTCGATTTATCTAACCGATTAAACTAAATATAAACTATGATGAGAAAACTAACAATTAGACATTTTGTGGGGTTGATCACGCTAAGCTTATTTCTTTTGATAAGCCTATCCGCATCTGCCCAAACTAGGCAAATCAGTGGTAATGTTACCTCGGTCGACGGCCCTCTTCCCGGGGCCACAGTTATGATAAAAGGAACCACTACGGGTGTGGTTACCGATCCTAAAGGTTCATTCAAGTTGGCTGTTCCCGCAAATGGAACTCTAGTAATTAGTATTCTTGGATACGACTCACAGGAGTTGGTAATAGGAGCTGCAAACACTTACGAAGTGAAGCTCGCTGCCAACGTAAGCGCGTTAAATGAGGTTGTTGTTGTAGGGTACGGTACTACTAAGCGTAAAGACCTTACTGGTTCGGTTAGCTCAGTTACTGCAGAACAGGTAGCTAAAGTGCCAGTTACTGCATTGGATCAGGCATTGCAAGGCCGTTCTTCAGGTGTGCAGGTAACTAACAATGACGGGGCACCAGGCAGTGGTGTTACGGTATTGATACGTGGTGTTGGTAGTTTGGGTAGCAATGAGCCATTATATGTAGTTGATGGATATCCAATCACTGGTGGTCTTAACAATATCAATCCAAACGATATTGCATCAATGGATATCTTAAAGGATGCATCAGCTACTGCGATTTACGGTGTGCGTGCATCAAATGGCGTTGTGATTATTACCACTAAAAAAGGTAGAAGAGATGGTGTTGAAGTAGCATTAGATGCTTATACTTCTGTTCAGTCTGAACCTAAAAAATATAAGGTATTAAATGCCGAGCAATGGGCAACACTTGCAAATAAGACTCCCGGTTTCGACCGTTTGCCAGAATGGGCTAACCCATCTGCTTTACAAAATGTGAACTGGCAGGATGAAGTTTACCGCTCTGGTGTAAGACAAAATTATAATTTAGCTGTTCGTGGTGGAGGTGAAAAAGTACAGTCGTCATTTTCTGCTGGATACTTTGATCAAAAAGGGGTAGTAACGGGTTCCTATTTCAAACGAATCAACCTGGGATTGAACATTGATTATGATGCTACAAAATGGCTTAAATCGTCATCGACTGCGAAATATTCAAGACAAAATGCCAATAACCCTTTTGGTACTGGTGCTTTGGCAACATTAAGTGAGTTGATCCCAACTATCGGTGGTAACAAATTAACCAACCAAGCTAAAGATGAAAATGGCAATTATGGTTTCTACGACCCCGTTAATACCTATACAAGGGGCTGGAACAATCCACTTTATACTATAGAATCGCAAGACTCTAAAAATTTAACAAACTACTTTCTAGGTACCACTTCATTAGAAGCGACCTTGTTTGAAGGTCTGAAAATTAAAACTAATCTAGGCATCAATACTACCGATTATTCGGGATATTACTTTATGCCCTCAGATACGCGTTCATTAGATCAATACGGTGTTGCAAGTCCAAATATTCTTAATATTTACTCCCAAAGTGCAAACAATACTTTTGAATGGCTGTGGGAAAATACGGTTTCTTATTCTAAAACCTTCGGCGAACATGCTGTAGATTTTGTAGGCGGTATTTCACAACAAAAAAATGAATTTCGCCAGGTTGGTGGTAACGGTAATGCGTTAATCAGTGATGCCATAAGGGATCTTTCTCAGGTTAAAAACCTGGTTGCTTTTGGAAATCAGCAGACCTTTACGCTTGCCTCCCAATTCGCCAGACTAAACTACAAGTTTATGGATAGGTACCTTTTTACTGCCACAGTAAGACGCGATGGATCGTCTAAATTTTTCGAGGGCAATCAATATGGTGTGTTTCCTTCGGGATCAATTGCCTGGAGAGCAAAAGAAGAGTCATTCTTAAAAGATGTTAAATTTCTTTCAGATCTAAAACTGAGAGCTAGTTATGGTGAGGTTGGTAACCAGGCGGGCATCAGGCCATTCCAATACCTGGCAAGGTACAGTTCTGGAGGACCGGCGACTTCGCCTATCAACGTGGGCTATCCGTTTGGCGGCGCTTATCAAGATGGGTTAGCGTATGTCAATCTCGACAATCAAAGCCTTACTTGGGAAACTTCAAGACAGACAGATATTGGTGTAGATGCGGCATTTTTAAATGGCGACCTTAGCTTAACGGTTGATTATTATAGGAAAGATTCTAAAGACTTTTTATTGCAGATTCCAACAGCTTCGCAATCGGGTGTAACTAATTCTGCTCAAAACGCGGGCAGTATCAGAAATCAGGGTTTTGAGGTCGCTTTAAACTATAAACATACCGTGAACGACTTTACTTATGGTATAGGTTTGAATGTTACTACGGTCAAAAATAAGCTATTAAGCATCACGCAAAATACGAGTTTTATAGGCAATCTTGTCAACCTGACGACTCCAGCTAACGGATGGCTTCAGTTTAGTAGAACTGGGATTGGACAAGCTGTAGGCGAATTTTATGGCTACGAAAGTGTTGGTATATTCCAGACTCAAGCTGAGATTGATGCATTGAATGCAAAAGCTCCAAGCGGAAATTACCAGGGCAATAGCTCTCAGAAGACACAACCTGGTGACCGTAAGTTTAGAGATGTTACTGGAGACGGGCAAATCACAGCTGATGACAGAACTAGCTTAGGTAGTCCGATTCCTAAATTTTATGGTGGCGTTAACCTTGATCTTGCATATAAAGGCTTTGATTTTAATGCGTTCTTTTATGGCAGTTATGGCAACAAAATATTCAATTATCAGGCACGTAATTTAGAGAGTTTCCAGGCACCGGGCTTCGTAGGGATACAAAATGTAAGTGAAGCGTACTATAAAAATGCTTGGTCGCCAACAAATCTATCTAATCGATATGCAAGGGTGAATTATAATGACGATGTGAGCGCCAATAACGTTGCTTCCAGTATATATGTTGAAGACGGCAGTTACCTGCGTTTACGTAATGTTACTTTGGGTTATACACTTCCTTCTAATGTTACCAAGAAACTTACCATGAGTAGGGTCAGGATGTATCTAGCTGCACAAAATTTGTTTACAATTACTAAATACAGCGGTCTTGATCCGGAAATTGGACAGCCAACTGGCACAGACCCTAATAATAATAATGCCTCTTCAAATAACGCAACGGCATCTGGTGTTGATGTTGGTACTTATCCTTCGTCGAGGTTCTTTACGCTGGGTTTAAATGTGACATTCTAGACGATATTAAAGTAATAGAAACGTATAATGAAAAACAAAAAATATTTATATATACTAGCAGTTGGACTGATAGTATTGACGCCCTTTAGTTGTAAGAAAGGGTTCCTGAATCAGACCGATTCATCTAACCCTACTGCGCAGGCTTTGTTCGACAAACCCGCTGACGGCATTGCATTGGTAAATGCCATCTATGATACGTACCAAAATGCTGATTTGTTAAAAAAGTCTCTATGGTATTATGCCAATTTTCAGACTCATGACTTTTTTAATTGGGGTAATGATAGGTTTTACAATACCTACGCGATTCCAAGTACATTCGGTGGTATCCAGGTATTTTGGCAGCGTGCATATATCGGTATTGCACGTGCAAATTCGGCCATAGAGATCTTGAAAACAATGAAGGTTAAAGGTGTACTTAACGAAGCATTGGCCAATCGCCTGACAGGTGAAGTTTACTTTCTTCGAGGTATGACCTATTATTATCTTGCATCTAGCTTTGGTGGTGTGCCTTTAGAATTGTCGAACGGTGCTAATGATGGTTTAAAACCAAGAAATAGCCAGACTGAAGTATTTACACAAGTAGAGGCGGATCTTAAACTTGCGGCAGAATTACTACCTTGGAAGGAAGGTTATGGCGCTTCAGATCTAGGTCGTGCTACAAAAGGAGCTGCATTGGGTTATCTTGGTGCGTCACAAATGTGGCTAAAGAAATATGCGGAGGCTTTGGTAAATTTCAATCAGCTTAACGGTAAGTATAAATTAATGCCGAGGTTTATCGATATACATGAATATGATAAAGAAAACAATGCCGAGTCTATCTTTGAAGTACAATTTATAGCTGCAGGTACCCAGAGTTGGGGTGGGGGTAACGAAGTAGCATGGATTGGTTCTTTTGGTATGCCAGAGGAGGTATCAAACTTTGGTTACGATTATGGAAACAAAATTTTATATGATGGCTTTCAGGCAGGCGATCTTCGTAAAGAAGCCTCTATTATTGGTCCAGGCGATGTTCACCCGAGTCCGGCCATAATTGCCAAGGGGGGCATTAAATCTTATCCGCTGGTAATTGCAGGCTTTGCTAGCACAGATGCTACTGTTAAGACTAAATATACCGGCGTGGATGGAAAAATCATCAATACCTGTGGCACATTGACTCGCCCTTGGGTAGGAACAGACAATGCAATACCAAGAAGTGGGTATTATAGTACGAAAATGTGGCGCGATCCTACATTGGATGGCAACTCTGGTGTTTCTAATATTTTTGGAGCACAAAACCAGATCCTTCTACGTTATGGAGAAATTCTATTGAGCAAAGCAGAATGCCAAGCCAGAACAGGCGATAATGCAGGCGCCTTAGCTACCTTGAAAGTACTTCGCGACAGAGCTTTTGGCGGTACTGCACCAGCGGTTTTTATGAGTGAAGGCAAAGTTATAACTGATCCGCTTCAAATGGTATATCACGATTATCGTCATGAGCTTACGGGTGAATATTCGACATTCTATAACCTAAGAAGAGCAGGTGTTGCTACGTCGTTTGTTCAGGAAGTTTATAATATCACGATTCCTAGAGGACGCGAATTATACCCAATTCCTCAATACGAGATCGGCCTAAATCCAAACTTAGTACCAAATGACGGATACTAAATAACAAACATTATATTTATAAAGGATCCTTCTGCAATGAGGGATCCTTTTTCTTATTTTACTAACCACTTAAACTAAAATCCTTTATTGCTAAACTTATACATGAATAGAATTCCATTTGTGCTGAACGTTATATTGGTCTTATTCAGTTCATCCTGTAACAAGCCGGCACTGTTTGAGCAAATATCATCAGCTCATTCCGGTATCCATTTTAATAATCTGATAACAGAATCTGACACAGTAAACCCGCTAGATTTGGTGAATATTTATAATGGTGGAGGGGTTGGAGTAGGTGATTTCAATGGTGATGGTTTAGCAGATCTGTATTTTACAGGAAATATGGTGTCGAGCCGACTTTACGTGAATAAAGGAAATTTTAAGTTTGAGGACATTACTGAAAAGGCTGGAGTGGATGGCGCAGGCCGATGGGGAAGGGGAGTATCTGTAGTTGATATTAATAACGATGGTTTGTTGGATATATACGTTTGCAATACTATTTCTAAAGTCGCAGCAAAGCGCCACAATCTCCTGTATATAAACCAAGGCGTAAAGAAAGATGGGGTACCCGTTTTTAAAGATATGTCTGTGGAGTATCGCTTAGAGGCGGGCTATCAATCTACAATGGCCAACTTTTTCGATTACGATAATGATGGTGACTTAGATATGTACCTGACTGTAAACAGTGCTTCCGCCAGTTATAACCCGAATTTGTTTGGAACGGTAAATTACAACGACAACCATAGTCTGGGGCAAATTTTCCGTAATGATTGGGATGATAAACTAGGGCACGGTCGTTTTGTAAATGTTACCAAGGAGGCTGGGCTTAACCGTGATGGATTTGGCCACGCTGCAACAACTGTTGACTTTAATGACGACGGATGGAAAGACATTTATATCTCTAATGACTTCTCTGGTGATAACCTATTGTACATTAACAACCACAACGGTACTTTTACCAATCGATCAAAAGAGTATTTTAAACACACCTCCTATAATGCAATGGGGCAGGATGTAATTGATATAAATAATGATGGCCTTGCAGATGTAATTGAATTGGATATGAATCCAGAAGACAATTACCGTAAAAAAATGATGCTTGGTCCTAACAGCTATCAAACCTTCCAGAATTTTGATCAGTATGGCTACCAATATCAATATGTTCGTAATACATTACAGCTAAACCAAGGACCCAGGGTAGGACAGCTGGGTGAAATCGGTGCGCCCGCTTTTAGTGAAATAGGATTTTTAAGTGGTATTGCCCAGACGGACTGGAGCTGGACCCCTTTAGTGGCTGATTTTGATAACGATGGTTTCCGCGACATGATTATTACCAACGGTTTCCCACGTGATGTCTCCGATCGCGATTTTATGACCTATCGGCAGGAGGCCTTTGCCATTACCGCAAAGCAAACTATTATCAAGCAAATCCCAGAGATTAAGCTTCATAATTATGGTTTTGCCAACAATGGCGACCTTACTTTCAAAGATGTAAGTACCGATTGGGGACTTCAATTACCGACTTTTTCAAACGGCGCAGTTTACGCCGATCTGGACAACGATGGTGCCCTCGATATGATCATTAACAATATTAATGATGAAGCACTGGTTTATCGTAATACTTCAAGAGATGATAAAACGGTTAATTCCAGGCACTACCTACAAATTGGTTTTACCGGTGATAAAATGAATTTAAATGGCCTTGGTGCAACGGTAAATGTCTATTACGATCGTGATAAGCAACAGGTTTATGAAAATACCCCTTATAGAGGCTACTTGTCGACTGTACAAGGTATTGCTCATTTCGGTTTAGGAAAAGTATCCACTGTTGATTCTGTAGTTATAAGATGGCCAGATGGTAAAAAGCAAAAGCTGACTCAGGTAAAGGCAGATCAAATGCTAAGTTTGAAGTACGCAGATGCTACCCATAGCTATTTACCTGTTTTGCAGAAGAATGCCAATGGCTTGTTTAAAGAAATTACCGACTCGCTAACCCTTCATTATTCCAGCAAGGATGCTAGCTTCATTGATTTTAATGTCCAAAAGCTGATGCCGCATAAGCTCTCCGAATATAGCCCTGGAATAGCAGTCGGCGATCTGAACAGCGACGGTTTAGATGATATGGTAGTTGGTGGAAATGCTTACAATCCAACACAGTTGTTTTTTCAGCAGCGCGATGGGAAGTTTAAGCAAAAAGATTTGTTTCCAAAGGTGGCACTAGAAACACCATATTATAAAGATGCGGGGATTCTGCTTTTTGATGCCAATGGCGATGGCAACCTTGACCTATATACTGCGAGCGGAGGATATGAAGCTGCAGCCAATAGTCCGGAATACCAGGACAGGCTATACATAAATGATGGTAAAGGAAACTTTAAATTGGATAAATCGGCAATTCCGGCAAACCTTACCAGTAAGTTGTGTGTGCGGGCAATTGATTATAACAAGGACGGCAAGCTTGATTTGTTTATTTCCGGGAGGGTAAAACCATGGGAATATCCCGAGCCCGTATCAAGTCTTATCTTACGCAACGATAGCCACGATGGAATTGCAAAATTTACAGATGTTACTGCAGAGGTAGCACCTGCTTTAAAAAATATAGGATTAGTATGCGATGCCTTGTTTACTGATTTTGACAACGATGGTTGGCAGGATCTGATCATGGTAGGGGAATGGATGCCGATTACAATGCTCAGAAATGATAAAGGGAAATTTGTAAATGTTACGGCTAACACCGGCGTATCAGACAAGTTGGGCTGGTGGAGTTCCATTGTTGCTGGAGATTTCCGCAATTCGGGGCATACAGATTACATTATAGGTAACCTGGGGCAAAATAGCTTGATGCAGGCCAGTGATGAATATCCGGTTTACATCACCGCAAAGAATTTCGATAACAGTGGTTACAGTGCTATACCGTCTCTTTTCTTGAAAGATGAGAAGGGAGAACGCAAGGAGTTTCCGGTATCTGGCAGGGATGATATGGCAAAACAAATGATCAGTATGAAAAAAAAGTTTACCAATTATAAATCGTACGCAAAAGCCACTATTGATGAAATACTAAGTCCTGAGCAGCGAAAGGGAGCGTTAAGGTTAAAGGCCAATATGCTTAAGTCTTGCTACCTGCGTAATGATGGAAATGGTAAATTCAAACTTATCCCTTTACCCATGCAAGCCCAGCTATCGGTAATTAACGGTATGGAGGTTGGAGATTTTGATGCTGATGGTAACCTTGACGTAATGATGAATGGTAACGATTATGGAACGGATGCATCTATTGGGCGATATGATGCGCTCAACGGTTTAATACTAAAAGGCAATGGCAAGGGTGGTTTCAAACCGTTAAGCATATTGCAAAGTGGAATTTATATACCTGGTAATGGCAAGGCCTTAGTAAAACTAAGTAACGGCAAGGGAGAGGTATTGGTAGCTGCCAGTCAGCATAAAGACTTTATTAAAATATTTAAACAAAAGTTTATAGCTAGTACTATTGCTGTACAACCAGATGATTCCTACGCTATTATCCAATACAAAAATGGGAAAACAGCCAGACAGGAGTTTTATTATGGATCATCTTTTTTATCGCAGTCGGCAAGGTTTATTAGCAATAACGGCAATGTTAAATATATAAATATTGTAAATAATGCGGGTAAACAACGCAGTTTACCTTTAGGAATTAATTGAGTGCTAAGGGAATTAAAGAACTAAACAAACACAGCGCTCATTAATTAGTGGGCCTAAATAATGAAAAATGAATAGACAACATTACACGCAATTTTGCATTGCTTTGCTACTGGTCAATCTATTAGGGATAGGTGATATAAGCGCACAGTCGCTTAAAAGCCAAATTCCTTTAAATGATTTACTGGCCTTTACAACACCTGCCAAAAATTGGGAAATAGTAGGTAAAGTTCATGCTGACTTAAATATCATCAATGAATTTACAGTTGTAAAGGGCGAGGGTATTTTGGTTAACCGGGTTGATAAAATGAAATCCGGTAGCGATCTTAATTTTGCCCTGCAACATGGAGATATAGATATAGAGATGGACTACATGATGTCAAGAGGAGCAAGCTCCGGCATCTTTTTACAAGGGCGCTATGAGGTCAAATTGTCGGATAGCTGGGGAATAATAAACCCTAAATCAAGTGACAATGGTGGTGTCTATGAGCGCTGGGACGATTCCAAACCTGAGGGACAAAAGGCTTACGAGGGTCATGCACCCCGTCAGAATGTAAGTAGGGCACCTGGCCTTTGGCAGCACATTAAAGTATCATTCCAAGCACCACGATTTGATGATAAAGGAGTTAAGACTGCTAACGCCAAAATACTTTACTTATGGTTAAATGGGATCCTAGTACAGGAAAACATAGAACTGTCAGGACCTACGAAGGGTGCGTTAGACAATAAAGAAGTCGCTGATGGACCGTTAAGGTTTCAGGGGAATCAGGGGGCTGTTGCATTTAAGAACATAAGTTATACTAATTTTAACAAGTCGCATCCTAAAATATCTCAACTTAAATATGTGGTTTACAAAGGCAATTTTTCAGAGGAACCAGACTATAAGGCTTTTAAGCCTGAAGCGCAGGGAACACCTTTAATGCTGACATCAAGCGTGGTTAAGCTCGATAATGAATTTGTGCTAAAATATACAGGCTTTTTGAATATCGCTGAACCTGGTGAGTACAGGTTTAAATTAAGCGTTCCCGGTGGAAATGGAACTTTGAAAATTAACAATATTAAAGTCGTAGACACGAAAGAATTCACCGGAGTAGGTGCTTCTGTTCTTGCTGTTGCTGAGCTTCCCTTCGAGATCTTTTACACTAAAAATGTAGACTGGGCTAAGGCAGCTTTGGGGCTAACGGTGACTGGTCCAGGTATCCGTGAGTATTTACTGAGTGATGTTAACGTTAGCTCGCTCGAGGCCATTGACAAAATACTTATTAATGCAAAAGAAAACACGATACTCCGCAGCTTTACGGACCTTCCAGGTAATATTCGCGTAAATCATGCTGTAGGCGTAGGAAGTCCAGAACAGTTGCATTATACCTACGATTTAGATAACGGTATGATCGTTCAACTTTGGCGCGGAGAATTTTTGGATGCAACGCCAATGTGGCACGAACGTGGTGATGGCTCTTCCCGCCCAGCTGGTTCTGTGCAGTATTTTGGAAAACCCGCTCCAGCCATTCGCAGGCTAATGACTGGAGATGCTGCATGGGTTACGGATACTACAGGTACCGATTTCAAACCAAAAGGCTATACGCTTGCAGATGGACGCCCTACATTTAAATATTTGATTTATGGTACATTGGTAAATGATGCCAGCACAGTGATGCCAGAAGGAAAAGGCATACGCAGGGAACTGAGTCTGGAAAGTCCTGTCACAGGGACATTTGTACGCTTAGCTACAGGTAGGAAAATTGAAGTGATTAAAAGCGGAATGTACTGTATAGATGATAATTATTACATCAGTTTAGACGGTACCGGAGGCGAAAAGCCCGTAATACGAAATTCCGGTAGCTTTCAGGAGCTAATCATTCCCATTAAACAAAAATTAACTTATTCGATCATTCTATAAATAAGGTTATGATAAATTCATTAAATCAGATGATAAGCAGAATATTACTTTTTTTACTAATTACAGGAGCATTAATTGGGAAAAGCGAACTGGTGTCAGCGCAGGCAGAATCTCCCAAAGAAGAAGATTTTTTTAAGATCATGAAAGTACCTGCTCCAGAGGGTACCATACTTGAAGTTGGCGGTTTGTGTGTGCTTCCAAACGGAGTACTCGCTGTTACTACTCGTCGCGGAGATATTTATATGGTGGAGAACCCCACAAGTCAGCAGCCTTACTTCCGCAAGTTTGCGGCGGGTTTGCATGAAGTATTAGGTGCAGCCTATAAGGATGGCGCATTGTATGTGGTACAACGCGGTGAACTAACCAAGCTTGTAGATACCGACATGGATGGAAAGGCCGATGTGTTTGAAACTATTTATGCATGGCCATTGTCTGGTAATTACCATGAATATAGTTTTGGTCCCAAGATAGCACCTGACGGATCGTTCTTTGTAAGCCTCAACCTTGGTTTTCCGCCCGACTGGTGGCATCCCAAAAGTTTTGTGCCTTACAGAGGTTGGGTGCTTAACATCACCGAAAAAGGAGTGGTCACCCCATGGGCTGCAGGCTTCCGTTCTCCATGTGGAATCAGTATGATCGACGGCGAGCTGTGGTATAGCGACAATCAGGGCGACTGGGTAGGTTCTGGCAGTATAATGCCGATTAAAAAAGGCGGATTTATGGGGCATCCTGCGAGTTTGGTATGGAGTAACTTGCCTAATTCCCCTTTAAAACTCACACCTGAGAAGTTTTTTGCTACAAACAATCCACGTGTAGAGTTTGATAAGAGTGGACAGCCATTTAAGCCTCAAAACATTGTTGACGAGAAGTACCGCACTCTCGCTGATGCAAAAAAGGAAATCCCTGAGCTGCAATTACCAGCTGTTTGGTTGCCGCATGGCATATTGGGAATATCAAACTCAGAAATTGTAAAGATACCCGAGGGTGTTTTTGGCCCATTTTCGGGACAGCTTTTAGTTGGTGATCAAGGGCAGAGTATTGTAGATAGGGTTTTTCTTGAAAGAGTAAATGGTGAATACCAAGGAGCCGCATGGGCGTTTAGGAGTGGTTTTCAATCCGGTATTGTGCGTTTAGCATGGTTGCCAGATGGTTCACTAATCGCTGGCGAAACTAATAGGGGCTGGGGATCCGCAGGAGAGGCGACAATGGGTTTGCAGCGATTGGTCTGGAATAATAACACTCCCTTTGAGATGCGCGCAATTCGTGCCATGCCGGATGGTTTTGAGATAGAATTCACCAAGCCGGTCGACAAAAAAGTAGCAGAAGATTTGGCATCATATTCCGTAGAGAGCTTTACCTATAAATATCAGGGTGTTTATGGCAGTCCACCAGTAGGTAATTTGAAATCCAATATAACTGGAGTAAAAGTATCTGAAGATGGTTTGAAGTCTCGCATAATCATTAGTAATTTACGTAAAAACTTTATCCATACAATTACTCTGGGGGTAAGGGATAAAGAAAATAACTTTAATTTGGTTCATCCTACAGCATACTATACTTTAAATAATATTCCAGAAGGAGAAAAATTGACATTGAAGGAAGTAAGTATCAAAAACTCAAAAGCAATGCTTGTTAAAGCTGTAAAACCGACTCTTTCCGTTAAAACTGCAACAGCGATGGTGAACAAAGTGCCAACCTATGAAGAGGTTAAGCCGTTATTAATGAAAAACACCTGCTCGGCTTGCCATAATCCTAATGTTAAACAAGTTGGGCCTTCATTTAAAGATATTGCCAAACGCAAATATAGCATCGAGGAAATATTGGAATTGATTAAAAATCCTAAACCAGAGCATTGGCCTGAATATTCGACACCAATGCCACCAATGCCACAGGTATCGGCAAAGGATGCCCGGATGATTGCCACTTGGATCATATCATTAAACAAATAGAAATTGGTGGGTCGCAGTTACTTGAAATACTTCAAAGTTGTAGTTGTTGTTTGCCTTCTTGGTCTAAGTTGCGGCAAAAAGGCAAAAATCAAAATGATAGCCGATGCCGAAGTGCTACATCAGAATGTTGATCACCTTACACAGCTCATCATATATGATGCGTTTACTCCGCCCGTAGCCAGCCGTATTTATGGGTACACGTCGCTTGCGGCTTTTGAGGCGATTAGGTTTAAGGATACTAAATACAACTCAATTGCTGAGCAGATTGCAGGATTTAAAACAATGCCCAAGCCTCAAAAAGGAAAAAAGTATGATTACACACTCGCGGCATCAAAAGCTTTCTTTACCGTTGCTTATAAGGTGACCTTCTCTGTAGATACGCTCAAAAAATATGAGAACCAGGTAATTTCAATGTACCAATCAAACCTCGACGATAGTACATTTTTGCGTTCAGTAGCATTTGGCGAGCAGATTGGTATTGCGGTTTTGGGTAGAGCAGACAATGATGGGTATGCTAAAAGTAGAGGTAAAGTCCGTTATCTTGGTAATAATGACAATGGTAAATGGCGACCCACACCACCCGATTATCTGGAAGGGGTAGAGTTTTGCTGGGGAACACAGCAACAATTTGTGCTAAAGTCTTCTAAAGATTTCCCAATACCGCCACCGCCCTCATTCAGTAAAGATAAAAAGAGTGAATATTTCAAACAGGCATTTGCAGTATATGAACAGAGTAAAAACCTATCGCCGGATCAGTTTCAGATAGCTGCATTTTGGGATGACAATCCATTTGTGATTGAGCATAACGGGCATACCATGTTTGCAAATAAAAAAATCACTCCCGGCGGACACTGGATTGGTATAACGGCCATAGCTTGCAAAAAAACTAAGGCAGATGCTGTTAAATCAGCACAAGCTTATGCACTCACTTCAATCGCTCTGTATGACGCTTTTATAAGCTGCTGGCAGGTGAAGTACACCACGGCGTATATCCGCCCGATCACTGTCATTAATGAGGAGATAGATCCTAATTGGATATCTGTGTTACAAACGCCACCATTCCCAGAATACCCGAGCGGGCACAGCGCTATCAGCGGTTCGGCCGCAGTTATGCTGACACATCTCTTTGGTGATAATTTTGAATACATGGACACTAGTGACCTTCGTTATATTGGTATTCAACGGCATTTCAACTCCTTTTTACAGGCTTCAGACGAAACTTCGATCAGCCGTTACTATGGGGGTATACATTTTAGGAATAGTGTTGATCAGGGGGCCTTACAAGGGAGACAGGTTGGAGAATACATTTGGAAGACTTTGGTATTAAGGAATTGAGATAGAGGTCAGCTTTGGAATTGAGAAGTGTTAATATTCCTTAATAACTGGTTAAATTGATTAGTTATAAAATGCTTACATTCCTTTTATTTACAAACCGATATAAACAGCGTATGAAATTGAATCTATTCGTTCTTACCTTAACGATACCTCTATTTTGTTTAGGACTTAATGCACAAACTACCGAGCGTGCAAAACCCGCTGAGTGGAGAAACCTAGTCTTCGGCGGCAGATTTATGGATCTTTTCCTTCCTATGCAGAACAATGGTAAAATTAGTAGTGATACCTGGGGAGCAGAAAATGTGGTGCCGAGATACACGAATAACGGTATTGAAAATAGAAAATGGTCTTTTTGGTGCGCGAGCATCAAACATTCGGGCAGTAAATATCATATGTTCACTGCAGCATGGCTTGAAAGTTCTCCAAAGGGACATGCAGCATGGCCAGGTTCTATTACTTTTCATGCGGTTTCTGATAAAATGGACGGACCCTATGTAGTGAAGGATACCCTTGGTCGTGGCCATAATCCAGAAGTGTATCAGCTTAAAGACGGCCGTTGGGTAGTTTATGTAATAGATGGATATTATATCAGTAATGATTTAAATGGACCTTGGTTTTATAAGAAATTTAATTTCCAGAACCGTGACCGCGGGATAATCGATGGGATGTCAAATCTTACTTTTGCTCAGCGTGAAGACGGAACTTATTTGATGATTAATAGGGGTGGTGGAACTTGGTTTAGTCAAACTGGAGATTCTACTTATTATCAGGTCTCCGAAAAGAGTGCTTACCCCGCAATACGTGGAGAGTTTGAAGATCCTGTTGTTTGGCGGGACAATATTCAGTATCATTTAATTGTTAATGACTGGTTGGGCCGGATTGCTTATTATTTACGTTCTAAAGATGGCTTGAAATGGAAACAAGAGTCCGGTGAGGCCTATACTCCGGGGGTATCTGTTCACGAAGACGGTAAAGTAGAAGCCTGGCATAAATACGAGCGCATGCGTGTGCTGCAGGACAGTTACGGTCGGGCCATCCAGGCAAATTTCGCGGTGATTGACGTAGAAAAAGTACTTGACAAGGCAAATGATAATCATAGTTCAAAAGCCATCTGTATACCACTTACTAAGGGGAGATTGCTGACGATTGTCGACAAAAAGCCAATTAGCTCGGATACTAGAATGATAAGGGTCAGGATCGCTTCTGAAGCAGATTTTAATCCAATGACAGACATTGACTTCCGTTCTTTGAGGTTTGGCGGCTCGGAGCAGGTAAACTATGGTAAGGGTGGTAAAGTACTGAAGACGGAAGCAATAGGGAAAGACCTTGTCGTTACTTTTGATGGAACAGACCATGGAATACCAGCCGATGATTACGTTGCCAAGCTGATCGGTAAGACCACTGGTGGAAAACTTCTGATCGGTTATGCGCGTCTCCCGGGAATCAGTTTTAAAGAACCCATACTTTCTGCGCGCTTGCCGATATTCTCCGTAGAAGGTCAGCAGTTTAAGACTAGCATAGAAATTCAGAATTTTGGTGAGGTTGCTTCAAAACCGGCGGTGCTGAAACTGGCCTATTTTAGAGATGGGAAAGAAGTGGTATTGCCCATTGCCAAATTTGGTGACCTTAAACCGTTTGAAAAGACTACTGTCAATCTAAATGCAGGCAAAGATTTTGAGAAGGGCATTGCTTATGATTTTATCGTAACCGTGAATCCTGGCGACAGAGATGAACAATTGTTGCATGGGAAGGTAAGCCCGAATCCTTAGGGTCTATAATGTAATCGAAATGAAATCGATTGGAAATCATTAGAGAGATACGAAACTCCTGAATGGTTTAAGGATGCGTAAATACCTTAAAAGACATGGCAGTAATTGATGAACTATCCGTATTATTGTTTGACAATTTCGTACAAAGAATCGCTGAACTTACTAATAAGTGTATTCTTGATATACATATAACCAAATGAACATTTACTTCAAATTATTCTCTATTGCTTTTTTACTATTCGCAATACCAATTGGCAGCACATTCGCCCAAGCTGAACTCATGCCTTGGGGAGACTTGAACGGAATCCGGGTTAAAGGGCAGCTTCTGGACTTTAGCACCCGGTTAAATGTTGTCGGTGAAGGGGGCTGGTTAGATGTTAAATTTTCAGGAAAGGAGCTGCAGAAGCCGAAGTTCCGGCGGGATGGTGACGTTCAGACCGTCAGTACTGAAATAGGAGGTATTATTTTTACTGAGATTGTAACAGATTTAAAGCCCGGTTTAGTTGATGTAGTAATTAAATGCGAAAGTAAAGTTGATACTAATTTAACAGGTGTCTTTTTTGGGGTAAAGTGGAGTAAAGTAAAATATTCAGGAAAGAATGTTTTTGATATCAAGCCCAAAGACTCAGGGATCAGCAAAAATACTGAAGATAAAAATTATGAACGATTATTTCTGCCGATACATATGGGATTTTTCAGGAAAGGAATTGTTTATGAAAAATCCTTTCAAATCAGTGTTAATGGTGAAATTGATTCTGAACCCGTTGAGATCAGCTTAGATGCTTCAGTAAAGGGCAGGCCGTTTGCTGGAGTCGGTGGAAATTTCAGGCTTCAAAATGCGTTGACTGATCCACAAGTGATAGACTATTGTTTAGCAAATATGAAAGTGGCATGGGGTCGGGTAGAAATGCCATGGCGCGAATGGCATAGGACTTTGGAGAACGATCCAACTGCAGAAGCAGGTAATGGAAAGCTGGATGCTCATGTGAAAAAATCAATGCAGATGGCTCAGCGGCTTAGTAAACTGGGCATGCCAGTTATCGTTTCGGCATGGTCGCCTCCAGCATGGGCAATATTAGGTAAGCCAAATAACAGGCCAACACCAGAAGGTGTTTGGGGCAACCCGTTGAACCAAGATAGGATGCAGCAAATTTACAAGTCAATCACTGATTACCTCCTCTATTTAAAATCAAACTATGGAACCGAAGCCACATACTTTTCTTTCAATGAATCTGATCTTGGGATTAATGTACGGCAAACTGCCCAGGAACATGCCAACCTGATTAAAGGATTAGGTTTCTATCTTCAATCCAAAGGACTAAAAACAAAGTTGTTATTAGGAGATAATTCTGATGCAAACACTTATGAATTCATCTACCCGGCACTAAATGATGCTGCATGTCGTCCTTACATTGGAGCTATATCTTTTCATTCATGGCGTGGGTGGGAGACGGAAACGCTGAAGAAATGGGCAAACGCAGCTAAACAAATTAACGCGGAACTGCTTGTTGGAGAAGGTAGTATAGATGCTGCAGCATGGCAGTATCCTGCATATTTCGAAGAGGAGTCTTATGCGTTGGAAGAGATTAATTTATACACACGTTTGCTTGCAATTTGTGAACCACTATCAATCTTGCAATGGCAACTGACCGCTGACTATTCTCCTCTAACTGGCGGTGGTATTTTTGGCGACAAAGGTCCCCTTAAACCTACCCGGCGGTTTTTTCAACTGAAGCAACTTGGGGACACGGGGAGTGGACAACGTCATATACTGGTGCAATCTAGCCGAGACGATATTTCGGTAGCCGCCCTTGCAGGAACTGAAACGGGCTATACCATACATATTGTGAATAATAGTGCAGGTCGGGAAGCCAAGCTTACAGGCCTTCCCCCGGGAATAATGAGATTTAAAGTCTTTGTAACTGATAGAACTAGAAATTTGAAATCACTTCCTAATATCGAAGCTAGGAATGGACAAGCAATTTTTAAACTCGATCCGCGCTGTTATCTAACACTTGTTGCTGAATAAAATATGAAACTAAATTTTAAATATCATGAAACATAGAGAAATATTGCTCGCAGCCTTATTTTTCCTGCCTGTTTGTCTTCAGGCGCAACATCGTCTTTCAAATTCTAAAGCGTCCAAAGAAGCGGTTGCTCTATATGCTTATATAAATGATATGTTTGGAAAGAAAATCTTATCTGGCCAAATGAGCTCTAGCTGGGGAATTGACGAGATCAAGTACATTCAAGAAAATACTGGGAAACTACCTGCAATCAATGGCTTTGATTTCATCACGGAAAGAGACAACCAGAATGAAGTTAAGGGAGCTATTGATTGGTGGAAATCAGGAGGAATTCCAACAATAATGTGGCACATGGGAGCTCCAGGAAACGGGGAAGGCTACGAAAGCAGTAAAAAGTCTTCAGATATAGATAAATGCTTTGTGAAAGGTACAAAAGAATACGAAATATTTTGGTCAGAGCTCAAAAGGAAAGGCGATTTGCTGGAACAGTTGCAGCGCGCTAATGTACCTGTTCTCTGGAGACCATTTCATGAGCTCAATGGCAACTGGTTTTGGTGGGGCAAACAGGGACCTGAGAAGTTTAAGAAGCTTTGGATTGCAATGTATAATTATTATACAAAAACACGGAAGTTGAATAATCTGATTTGGGTTTTGTGCTATACAGGCAAACCTGAGGCCAGCTGGTACCCTGGTAACGCTTATGTGGATATCGCTGGTCCTGATACTTATGGAGTAGGCGATAGCCCGCAGACAGGAATGTTTAAAGAGATGAAACAGATTGTAGGTGAGCGGATTCCAATCGCATATCATGAGTGTGGAATACCTCCAGATCCCGATAAATGTTTGGCCGAAGGCTCAATGTGGTCCTGGTGGATGGAGTGGCATACTAGTCATTTAACCAAAATCGATAAGGAATATTTACAGCGGGTTTATTCTCACGATTTGGTGATCACTAAAGATGAAGTTCCAAATATCGTAGAGATTTACTCGAAAATTAGACGCTAATTAGTACCTAATTAAAGATCCTGTTTTCAACAGATCAATTTTTCATTTTCGAGAGTCTTTCAAGATCCATTATAGTGATGGTGGTTCCTTGTCGATCAATTAATTTTTCATCCTTAAAATCTGACAAAGTTCTGCTGACCGTCTCTATTGCCATACATGACATGGCAGCTAAATCTTCTCTCGTGATAGAAACGCGATCGTTGTTCGTCGTTTGCTGGTGATATAAACGCAAAATTGCTCCTGCCATTTTTTTCCTTACGGAGTTATACGCCAACTGAAGCAGCTGTTCTTCCTTATCCTGGTTATCGCAAGATAGAAGATGAATAAATTTTCTAGCAACGTCAGGATATAAGTTGAGTACTTTTTCCATCTCCTCACTTGGAATCATACATATTTTACTGTCTTCTATAGCGGTAGCAGTATCGTTATATGGGTTGTTACTAAACATAGCGTTTATACCGAGGTAATCGCCAGCTGAATACATACCGGTCATTAGCTCACGACCGTCCTGTGATAACTTAATGGTTTTTACTCTTCCTTTTACCACCAGATACAAACCTCTGCCTACATCTGATTCATAATAAATTATTTGGTTTTTTCTAAACTCACGATTTCTATGGCCTTCGATAAGCTTAGCGAATTCGGCCAGACCGTCTGTTTTGGATAGAAGCGCTCTGAAATCATTGTTTTTATTATGTTGCTGGAGTTCTGTATGTGCTTTTTTTCGAAGGCGAATGTCAATTGCATTGAGCAATTCCATGTCGTCAAATGGTTTTGTTAAATAATCATCGGCACCCATTTCCATTCCTTTTCGCAAATCGTTGTGATCTGCTTTTGCTGTTAGGAAAATAAAGGGGATTGTTGATGTTTCAGCATATTTATTCAGCATATGAAGTACGCCATACCCATCAAGCTCAGGCATCATAACGTCGCACAAAATGATATCCGGCAAGTATTTTAATGCCATTTCCACACCAATTTTTCCATTGTCTGCTTCGCAGACGTCATAATTAGCCATTCCAAGGATTTCTACAATGTTTTCCCTTATAGCATCATTGTCTTCAATTATTAATATCTTCTTGTTCATGATATAGGGAATTGGAGGATGAAAAGTGTGCCCTTATTAATTCTACTTCTGAAGTCTACCTTACCTTTCATTAATTCGGTATACCGGGACAGAATACTTAAACCGAGCCCACTACCCGATATTTTTCCAGTATTGTGTGCACGAAAAAATGCTTCAAAAAGATGTTTTTGATCATCTATTGGTATTCCGATCCCATTATCGCAAATTCTGATTGTGCAGTTGTTATCATTAATTTTGGTATAGAACTGTATCCTACAGTCTACTCCGGAGTACTTGATGGCATTATCAATTAATATGACAATACAGTTTTTTAAAAGATTTTGATCTAATTTTATACTGATATCTGGTCCCCTGTGTTTGTATAATATTTTTTGATTTCCATTCAATGCAATCTGCATTTCCTCAGCAATTTCCGCTGCCACCTCCTTCATGTTGAAATAATTACATTTGGCTTGAACCATTCCGCCATCGATTTTTTCCAGTGATAGGAAGTCATTCAGAATTGCAGTGACGTTTAAAACAGCATCTTTAATCTTTATTACATGTTTTCCAATGTTTGGATTTTCATATTGCAGTGCATGACGTTCAATTAAGGAAGCAGACAATTGAACGAGACTCAAGGGGGTGCGAAATTCATGTGAAGCTATTGAAACAAACCTACTCCTAAGTTTACTTAGTTCCTTTTCTTTGTCTAATGAAAGGTTTAATTCTCCCTGTGTTTGCTTAAGAATGTTGACGGTATCTCCCAGATTTTCAAGAGACAAATTGAGCTCTTTTTTAGTCTGTTCCAGTGCAGCAACAGTTTCCCTTAATGAAAGTGTACGTTCCTGTACCTGTTCTTCTAAGGAAGATGTGTAATCCTGTAAATTGGATTCTGCATCTTTTTCCCTGGTCAAGTCATGTATAAAGCCCGCGTAGATTACTCGCCCTGAGTATTTAACTTCACTTACTGCAAGTCGAAACGGAAACTGGGTACCATTTTTTGTCTGACCAATCAATTCTCTCCCTACCCCAATTATATTGGCATCTCCTGTTTTCTTATACCGGAACAGGTAAGAGTCGTGATGTATACGATCGGTCTTGGTCATAAGAATAGAGATGTTTTTTCCTATAACTTCCGCTTCTGTGTATTTGAAAAGTGTGCAGGCTGATGGATTTATCGATTCAATTATACCGTACTCGTCTATAGTAATCAAACCGTCTATGGCATTATCGATAATCGCTTTAAGCAGGACTGCTTTTTCCATAAATTATTGATTTACAGATTATCTCAATCTGTGTTTCAAAGATACAATCTAAAGCCAGCATTGTTTGGATAAATGTTTTTCGGATTCGTAACCCTGGGTCCATCTGATGATGCCTATCTTGTATAGAAGTGATTACCATCATTTTGGATGTTAACAACTTTATAGACCTTTAGATTTTACGAATATCGTTATGATATACCTCAGTGAAAGCCCTTAAGTAGACCAGATGCTGATAAATAATACAAATTATGGCTGTACAAACTATTAATCCTTTTAATAATGAACTTATTAAAAATTTTCAGGAAATGTCTCCTGAATTGTTGGCGGTTGAGATTTCTATTGCTGATGAAACTTTTCAAAGCTGGCGCAAAACCAGCTTTGGGCATCGGGCGGGTCTCTTACATGCTGTTGCAAAATTGATGCGTGAACAAAGAGACCAGTTGTCTGGATTAATTACATTGGAGATGGGTAAGTTAATTGCTCAAAGTTACGGAGAAATCGCACTTAGCGCCGACATTATTGACTATTATGCTATAAATGGGGAAGCTTTTCTAAGTGACCAGAAATTGGAAACTGAATTTGGTCAGGCTTACCTTAAGAATACACCAATTGGTGTTCTGTTGGGTGTTGAACCGTGGAGTTTTCCTTTTTATCAGGTTGCCCGTTTTGCTGCACCTAACATTATGGCAGGTAATGTCGTGTTGGTAAAACACGCTTCTAATGTCCCCCAATGTGCATTGGCAATTGAGAAGTTGTTTCTGGAAGCAGGTGCACCTCAGGGCTTGTACACTAATTTATTTGTTGGGGGTAGCCGGATTGCCGAAATTGTAGCAAATCCGAGGATCAAAGGTGTTGCCCTTACCGGAAGTGAAACCGCTGGTGCAAGTATCGCTGCTGCAGCTGGCAAAAATCTTAAAAAGTCAGTACTGGAACTTGGGGGCAGCGATGCCTTTATTGTTTTGGAAGATGCTGATATTGATAAAGCGGTAGAATGGGCCGCGGTGGGAAGAATGAATAATACTGGTCAATGTTGTGTTGCTTCGAAGCGAATCATTGTACTTGAAGCCGTTGCAGACGAGTTCCTGGATAAATTTAAAGCTAAGCTTACTGGGCTTAAAGTTGGAGACCCAATGGATAAAGATACACAACTGGGGCCGATGAGCTCTGAAGGAGCAGTAATACAGCTAGTGGAACAAGTTCAACGCAGTGTCAGGGCTGGAGCAAAGATTCTTTTGGGTGGTAAATTAATTGACCGCAAAGGGGCATTTATCGAGGCTACCATTTTAGGTGATCTCAAACCAGGGATGGCTGCTTATCACGAGGAATTATTTGGTCCTGTAGCTTCCTTTTTCAGGGTGAAGAATGAACAGGAAGCGATTGCCCTTGCAAATGATTCGCCATTTGGTCTGGGAGGAAGTATTTTTACCAGTGATATCGAACGCGGAAAGCGCTTAGCAGAACAGATGGACACTGGAATGGTATTTATCAATCACCCAACTTGGACCCAACCTGATCTTCCTTTTGGTGGAACGAAAGGATCGGGATATGGAAGAGAGTTGTCCAGCCTTGGCATACAGGAGTTTGTTAATAAAAAATTGATTAGGATAAGTGAGTTGACTGATCCCTTTTAATAAGCATATGGGATGCTAAGACATTTTGGTATTAAAAGAACCTATACACATAACTTCAGGCTGGCAGTTCTATTGTGTCTAACTGCCGGATTTGTGAATGCAGCCGGTTTTTTGGGTTTCTCAACCTTGACAACCAATGTAACCGGTCACGCTGCATTATTTGCCGAACGAATTGCCCAACAGGATTGGAGCTACGCAGGAACAGTAGCAGTCTGGATGCTATTATTTCTTGCAGGTGCGTTATGCTCAAGTTTAATCATTACCAGAATAGGTCATCATGAACGCTTTTCTTTTGCAATTCCTATTCTCTTAGAATTAGTTATTTTGATATTTTGTACCCTTTATGGCAGCGGCAAGGATTCATTTTTTCCTAAAGGGTTTTTCGTTGGCTGCCTTCTTTTTGCCATGGGTTTGCAAAATGCTTTAGTTTCTGTCATATCGGGTTCTGTAGTTAGGACCACCCATTTAACAGGAACTTTTACGGATCTGGGTATTGAGCTTGCACAGTTGAACCGAAGTAATCAAGCTGGACAAGTGGAACTTGTTTCTAAAATAAAATTACGTTTGTCCATAATATTTTTTTTTATGTTTGGCGCGCTGTCAGGCGCTTACTCATTTAGTCACCTAGGCTTCAGAGCTTTTTTACTTCCATGCTCAATTTTGTGTTTCACCTTATTTTTTGATATCTTTCGTGTACACGTGAAACGCTATTATGCAAACCTGATCCATCGCACTAAAAAAAATAGGGTTACTCAGTCTGATTGTGAAAAACAAGATAAAATATGATTTCGTTCAAAAAAATAATAGGCGTTTTGGCTTAGCTTTACTACCATTACTTTATCTGGGACAGCAAGGGGGTGTTTTTTGTCATCAGGCATAAAGAAAACCTTCAATACCTCTCTAAGTCTGAAATTACCCTGCCTGAAAACAAGCATCAGAACATCATGATAGATGAACTGATTGAGCTAAAAACACCTGCATCCAAACAGAAATATGGGAAACAAGCTCAGAAGAGTGTCCGTCTGGGATGATAAAAACAAACAAACCATAGCGCTCATTACCAATCAAATGTCCTGGCCGGCCAACACCATTAGTGAGCTTTATAAAACCAGATGGCAAATGAAATCTTCTTCCGAGAAATTAAGCAGAATCTACATATTAAATCCTTCGTGGGAACGACAGAAATTGCCGTGATGATCCAGATCTGGACTGCCCAGATTACCATCCTTATTTTAAAAGCACTCAAGGCGATGGCAGCATATAAATGGCATCTCTGTAACTTGCTGGCTTTGATAAGGCTAAACATATTCGTTAAAATAAACCTTCAGCAATGATTAGATAAACCCTTCGATGAACCACAACCAACAATACCTAATTCTTGCACACAGGGGATTCTATTCTGAAAATCAGCAAATACATCCCAGATTTGACCTTATGTAGGGATTTCATGTAAATTGGAAACGTTTAGGACACTATTGATATGATACAATTAAAGAGATATCGCCTGAACGTTTGAAAAAGTTTTTTATAAAAGAGGGAAATCAATATCGCATTAATCCCCAATCTGTAAATGAAGAGCTGGATACGTTCAATTCAGAATATCAATTCAAGAACAAGGAGTTGTTGGAGATCAATGATGATCTCAATAATTATTTTCGAAGCAATATCAATGGGCAGTTATTCATTAATAATGAGCTCCTTCTCATGAAACTGACTTAAGATTGCCGCTCACGTCCATTCAAGCATACATACAATTGATAACTTTGTCCAGGGTAAATGTATTAATAAGAAAGATGAATAGCATGATTAATGGCTTTCTAACGGTTTCCAGTTTAGAAGGTGGAAAAATTCAACTTGATCTTGAAATCTTTCAACTAAATAGTTTAATTGATGAAGCTATCGAGGAGGCTGTCGTTGTAAATAAAGAGGTTGATATTGTCTTTAAAAGAAGCGAAAACTTTACAGTGGAAGCTGATCGGGATAAAATTGGTCAGGTACTAAACAATTTTTTGAACAATGCAGTTAAATACTCACCAAATCAGAAAGTAATCACGATATCGTTAGAAAAGATTAATGAATGGCGGAAGTTATGGTGAAAGATGAAGGTATAGGGATAAGGCACCAAGATCAGGAAAAACTATTTGATCGATATTACAGGGTAGAAAGTGGCGATACTAAATCTGTTTCAGGCTTTGGATTAGGACTTTACCTATCAGCTGAAATTATCAAACGTCACAACGGGAAAGTTTGGGTAGAAAGTGAGATTGGAAATGGTTCGTCGTTTTACTTCAGTTTGCCGATTGCAAAAACATCATAGCTTAAAGGCTAATAATTCGTTAACAAGTGTAGATAAACTAACCGAGGCACAAGCGATCTGTTGGTCTGCAGCACCATAATAAATATATAGGGTATCGTCAAATAAAGCGGTACCTGAAGGGAAGCATACATTATTAACTTCCCCTAACAATTCCCATTCTATTTCCGGCTTGAACAATGCATAGGGTAGCCTTGCAATTTCGATTTTTGGGTTATCTAGGTCTAACAACGCTGCACATGCAGAATATACATATCCATCTGCTGTATCATGGACTCCGTGATAAATAATTAGCCAGCCTTCAGCTGTCTCTATAGGTGGACATCCTCCACCAATATAGCTGATCTCATGTTCGTATTTAGAAATCATAACGATATTTCTATTGAAATTCAATAGGTAGTCGTTCCAGAATGACACATTTAAGTCTGAGATTTGATTTACGCAGGCGATTTGTATATCGGGCTTGATGCGGTGTAGAAAGTAAAGCTTACCGTTTATTCTTCTGGGAAAAAATATTAAATCTTTATCCCAAACAAGGAGCTTGACGTCCTTGTTCATTTCAGTTTTGTCGTGGGAAAACCTTGAATATTTCTCGTTTAGCTTACAAGTACTTTCCGCAAATGCCTTCAATTCGGGAAATGATATCACGGGTACAATAATTCCGTGTCTTTCAAATGTCTTTAAATCTGTTGAAATTGCCAATGCTCCTAAGGCATTGAAACCATCAAAGGCAGTATAGGTTAGGAAATACTCTTTTTCTATTTTTACAATACGCGGGTCTTCAATTCCTTTTGATTCTCGATCTCCGATAGGCAGTAGAACCGGGTAATCATATCTCTCCGCAACTTCCAATGGGCCATTCAACCTACAAAAGCCAATGGTCGAATAGTTACCTGTACTTACTGCTCTGTAGAACATAAAAACCTCTGCACCAACTTTAATTACGGCAGGATTAAGTACACCACCACTTTCGAAAGCTACTTTTGTCTTTCTAAGAATAACACCTTCTTTTTTTATTTGTATCAAAATATATGATTTGAGATTTTGATTATTTGTTGACTGGAATCACTACTACGGTTTTTTTTGAGTGCCTGATCACCTCTTCAGCAACGCTGCCTAATAGTAAATGTGGTAAACCTTTTCTTCCGTGGGTGCCCATAACGATGACATCTGCATCCCATTTTTCAGCAGTTTCTATGATCACTTTGGAGGGCTTGCCTTTTTCCACGAAACTTTTAACAGGATAATCCTTGAAAATTTTTTCTATGACTTGGAGTTGACTACGGTTTGAGTTGTGCTCCATCATGTCCTCCAATTCCCTTGCAGTTGGCGAATCGTTATCCGCCTCGCTGTCGGGATCAACTATACTGACCAGCGCTATTTGTCCATTGAATTGTTTGGCCAGTTGCAGGCCGCTTATAGCAACTTTTTCTGAACTTTGATTGCTATCTATCGCAATTAAGATTTTATGAAATTCCATTTGATTTAGTTTTATTGGTTTTAGAATACGTAGCGCTATAGAGATACAATTAATTCTTTTGGGCCGCTTCAAGTAGTTTAGCTTGCTCTTTTTTCTTTTGACGCTCAAGGCCTCTAAAATATCCCCTGAAAAAGAAATTATGCTTTAGGGCCTCCATATTTTGATTAAATCCATCGGTCCCTCTCTGTAGATTGTCCACCGTCTGCTTGATGTTTTTTGCCATTAAGGAATCCTTGAGTAAAGTGTTAACTGGCCCATTTCCTTTATTGAGGTCATAGTTTATTTTTTTGACAATGGTATTCATTTCTAAAGCCATCAAATTTGCGTTGGTTCCAGCCGATTTGATTTGTATTGCAGCATCCTTTAGCTTACTGGCCATTATAGTATCAGTTAGCAAAACCCCCGCAGATCCCTTGCCTTTTCTGATGTCGTCAATGATCTTATTAAGGCCAACAGTCATAATATTGGCATTATTGGTTGCCTTGTAAATGTTTTGCAATGAGGCTTTAAGATTTATTCCAATCGTCTCGTCATTAATTAATTTTAGGATTGCACTACTGTCGATTCGCATGACTGTGCCTTTTAGCACTTCTGATATACTTGCAACATTATTGTTGGTCTGGGATAATTTCTCTATAATCTCATCCATATTTGCAATGTTTTTTGCCTTAAGAACATCACCTTCTACTACTTTTTTACTTATGCCTTTGACCGGACTAATATTTATCACTTTATTTCCCATTAGTCCTTCAGTACCTACTGAGGCGACTGAGTTTTTATTGATAAATGTTTTCACTTTGCTGTTAATCTGCATGATAACTTCAATCGTGCTATCGTTAATGAGTTGAATTTCCTTAACTGTTCCAGCCTGTAGCCCGGAAAAAAGCACGTTATTGCCTTCTGTTAAACCATTCAAATTGGAAAATCGAACCTTTAGTTTGAAGTCGTTCCCGAATATATTGTTGTTCTTTCCTATCATGAAAAAGGCCACTATCATTAGAATTAACCCCGATAAAACAAACGCCCCCAGCTTAATATTATTAACTTCCTGATTCTTCATTTTATATTATTTTATTCGAAAAATTGTTTGATATTTTGATCCGATGACTGTTCTAATTCTTCATAGGTTCCCTCGATATAGCATTTTCCTTCCAATAGAAGTACCACTAAATCAGCCGTATTTTTTACACAGTTCATATCGTGCGAAATAATAATAGAAGAAGTATGGTTTTTCTTTTGCAGTTTAAGGATCAGTTTTTCAATTTCCCTTGCAGTAACAGGATCTAGTCCGGTTGTAGGCTCGTCATACAAGATAACCTCTGGTCTTAGAATCATTGTTCTTGCCAGAGCAACTCGCTTCAGCATTCCTCCTGACAATTCTGAAGGCATCATGTCCAGTGTATGAAGCAAATCCACATTTTCTAGAGCCTCTTTAACTAGCCTGTTTACCTCTTCTTTTTTAATATCGACCCAGTGCCTCAAAAGTGGGAACTCTAAGTTTTCCCGGATCGTCATTGAATCATAAAGCGCATTACTTTGAAACAGAAAACCAATTTTAGAACGAGCTTTATCTAGCTCATCTTCATTCATTCCCGGGATATTCTCCTTAAATACATTGATGCTTCCACTATCTGGCTGTAATAAGCCTATGATACATTTGATCAGTACGGATTTACCTGAACCCGATTTACCAAGTACTACCACATTGCTGCCCTTTTTTACAGTCAAATTAAATCCATCCAGTATGATCTTATCTCCAAAACCTTTTACTAAATCTTTAATTACAATTACTGATTCGACTTCGGTTGTTCCCATTGTTATTAATTAAGTCCCAGTAATTCAGTGATCTGCACTGCCAACAAGTCAATAATAAAAATTAAAACCGACGATAAAACTACGGCTGAATTGGCCGAGATCCCAACCCCCTGAGTACCTTTGCTCGAATTAAAGCCTTTATAACATCCTACAATGCCCACGGCAAAACCAAAAAACAATGTTTTAATGATAGAAGGCAGTACATCGCTAAACTCCAGACTTTTAAAAACCTGAAGAAAGAACAAATCAATACTGGTTACCGAGCGAATGTTTACACCCAAATAGGAACCAAATAAGGAGATCCCGTCGCCGAGGATAGTGAGCAAAGGCAACATTAGGGTTGTTGCCATAACCCGAGTTGCAACAAGGTATTTATAAGGCTTAATGCCGCTAACTGTCATGGCATCTATCTGCTCAGTCACCTTCATCGAACCCAGTTCGGCACCAATACTACTGCCGATCTTTCCTGCAAATATTAAAGCCGTGATCACCGGACCAATCTCTCGTACAATGGCTAGTCCTACCATCACTGGTAGCTGCGATTCAACCCCATAATCTACAAGTGAAGGCCTTAATTGCATGGTAAGTACCAGCCCCATGATAAATGCAGTAAGTGCGACCAAGGGAAAGGATAGGTAGCCAATATTGTAACATTGATTTAATAATTCTCTGTTTTCATATCTGGGTTTCATACCTACTGAAAAAAAGCGACCAGTAAAACGGGCTATATTTCCAGTTTCATCAAGAAATTTCTTAAAACTAACTATTAGCGCCATGGGTATAAAGATAGGAATTACCAATAAGTTCCGGTGTGACAGTGTCCCTGAGCGGTATGATACTAATCATAAATTACTGTGACCAAAATCATTGCTGAAAGACTCAAATCACTGGCTTTGATGATGTAGGTCATGGTTTGTTAACAATAAATTCAGAATATTTACCATTGTAATTTAATGTTTATGAAAACCATTTTTGCAGTCTTATCTATGTTAGTTACCACGTTGTTGTTCTTTAATCCAGTCAAGGGGCAGTCAGTATCCTATTCCAAAGAATTCTCGATGCAACTAAATGACTTGACTAAACAATACAAACTGAATTATCCTAAATCTGTAAAGAGGTACTATCTCCAAAACGGGTTTCAATCCCTCTGGATTAAAAATAGAGGTGAGGCGAAACGCATCGAGGAAGCAATGATGCTTCTAGATTGTGTACTCCAATACGGGCTTGCACATGCTGATTACCACCCCGGAGAGTTAACTTATGACAATTTTCCAGCGATCATTGACGAGCCCGAAAAAATATCAATCCAGGAAAAAGTAAGGTTTGATATATTACTGACAGATGCCATGATCACTTTGATTAATCATCTTCATTATGGCAAATTAAACCCGTATTTTTCAGCAAGGAAGATAGATGGTATAATCAAAGCAACGAGTTTTAGTGCAGTAAATGAATTAGCAAAAGCAATTGAAGAAGAAGGTTTTACGGCGGCGATATTATCCACCCAGCCAAAATCTAAAGTATATAATGATCTACAGCGATACATGCGGCTAATCAAAGGACAATACTTGGGTGACTGTTATGAAGTCCCTGAGGCAGAGGTAAGAACAGTTGCTATAAATATGGAACGACTTCGCTGGTGGGAGTTTGATGAAATGAAAGCTATTCCTAAAAAAGCGCTTTACCTAACTTGTGAAATAAAAGACGGGCTTCCCGTATTTTATAAAGACTCCCGCCATCTAGATCCATCACTTGAAGCTGCATTGTATAATCAGCTCCCACCAAAGAAAAAAATGCCATTACTGCTTCCTAAGATAAAAACTAACAAAGACTGATGAAAACAATTCTGGTCACTACTGATTTTTCAGCCCCGTCACAAACTGCTGGCAATTTTGCACTGAGTTTGGCCAACGCTTTGAAAGCTGATCTTACTTTATGCCATGCGATAAAAATGCTGGCAGCTTCCTCCGATCAAACCTTGCCCAATGAATATAAAATGCTAAGGGATTCTGCAATTGAGCAACTTGAATTTCAGGCTTTGGATTTACGGTTGGATGAACAAGAATCATGTAATCCGGGTCCCCGAATTGACTACTATACCGCCTTGGGATCAGTCACGGATATGGTCAATGATCTGGCCCATGACAGAAAAGCAATTTTAGTGGTAATGGGTATGTTTGGTGCTGGAATGGTAAATAGGATATTTTTAGGAAGCAACAGTCAGGATATAATCAACAACGCTAAATGTCCAGTACTGTTGATACCATTCAAAAAATTTCCGGAACTTGTCAACAAGATTGCTTTTGCGAGCGATTTGAATAAGGGAGATATAGAACTAATTAATTCTATTGCAAGCTTTGCGCGTCCATTTAATGCGGAAATCCTCATCATTCACATCAGTAAAACAAAAGCGGATCAGGAAAAGGTAGACAGATTTTTAAATGAAGTGACGAATAAAGTCAATTATGCTAAAATTTATTACAAGCACATTGAGGATACGGACATTGGCCGCGGACTAAACTGGATTGCAAAGAATGGATTTATTGATATTTTTGCGATGGTTCACCGCAAAAAGATTTTCCCCGGCAATTTGTTTAACAGCAGTGAAACGCAAAAGCTCTCCAGGAATATCGAAATCCCTTTACTCGTTTTTCAGGAAAACCAATATCCAGTATTTTAATATAACCAATAACTAATGGATAAATCGGAAATTACTTTTTTAAGCGGCCCCCATTCAAGATGGACTGAACTAAAGTTCACAATAAACACCATGTTAGAAATGATTAAGGGTTTTCGGGCGCTTCATTTTATTGGTCCCTGTATCACTATCTTTGGATCGGCTCGTTTTAAAGAAGATCATCAATATTATGAACTTACGAGAAATGCAGGTGCAGCATTTGCAAAATTGGGATTTACTATTCTCACAGGTGGCGGTCCTGGGCTAATGGAAGCTGCTAATCGCGGAGCTCAGGAAGTAGGCGGAAGGTCAGTCGGCTGTAATATACAACTCCCTATAGAACAGAAGCCCAATCCTTACGTCGATAAATGGGTTTACTTGAAGCACTTCTTTGTGCGTAAAATATTACTAGTTAAATACTCATTTGCATTTGTAGTCATGCCTGGTGGATTTGGGACATTGGATGAGTTTTTCGAGGCATTGACCCTTATACAAACTCGCACAATAAAGAATTTTCCGATTATTATATTTGGAAAAGCCTACCATAAAGACTTACTTGAGCATATTGAATTAATGAAGAAAAATTCAACGATTGGTGCCGATGATACAAGTTTGTTCCTGGTTACGGACAGTATAGAAGAAGCAGTGTCTCTAATTATAGAAAATAGCATCAAGCAATACGGATTAAAACCTATAAACAAAGTTAAGCCCTTCAAATGGCTTTTCGAGCGTACGTAGAGTATGCTCCGTAACTCCAGGTCAGAGCTGAAAACATTCTGATTCAGGTACAATCACTGTTGGACACTTCACTTTACTGAGAATCTCTGTAATTTCCACGCCAAAAAGGATATCATCATTATCGTTAGCTTTGCATCCTCCCATTACCACCATAAAAATATTTTGTTTGTCCTTTATGATGGCAGATACATTTTCTGCAAT
>JACMPF010000017.1 GCA_014377665.1 Pedobacter sp.
AGTTCATTGGATTCTGTTCTTTCATGCCATCAAAGTAAGCACTGTTTCTGTAACCCTGGTATGCCTGTCGTCCTTTACGCTGTTCACTGCAATTCTTGAACCGCTCATCAAAAAGCAGTCAATTCATATTCCTGATGTCGTAATTGGCCTAATAATTATCCTTGGAATATATCTGATTTTTAAATTTGAATCTCATTATACACAGGGTATTATCTTGGGTCTATCCTCTGCGCTTGCATCCAGTTTATTCGCTATAATCAACTCCACTTTGGTACAGAAGAATGACCCAAAAGTTATCGGCTTTTATGAGATTACAGGTGCCTTTTTCTGGATATCTGTCTATCGTTTTGTTACTAATGATCTACAAAATGAAACCTTTAATTTAAGTGCCGCCGACTGGTTTTACCTGGTAATTTTGGGCACAATTTGTACTGCATTAGCCTATGTCGCCGGGGTTTCTGTGATGCGTACTTTATCTGCTTTTCGAGTAGCACTCATCACTAACCTGGAGCCAGTATATGGCATCATTTTAGCCTTCCTTTGCTTTGGTACCAGAGAGACAATGTCCATGGGTTTCTACCTGGGCGCAACACTGATTATCGGTTCTATTTTCTTATATCCTATTTACAAAAAACGCAAAGGCTTAGCGTAGTTTACTCACAGAAATCACTATATTCTGGATATATTCCAGCACCTTAGCCCTGCAAATTACACTTCAAATCCGAGGTGATGAACTGAATAAAGTGGGATGTTATTGGCATGAAAACTCACCATTTCCTGGCAACGACCTTCCTAAGCTCTAAAAAATATTTGTGAAAAATGACGCCGATTAGTGTATCTTAAGGGAACCAAAACAAACATTTTGAAACGACATTACTAATGTGTTGATTCTTGCATATTATCTGCCAACAATAGATGAATAAAGCTGAATATAAAAAAACATAGTACCAATATAAATATATTGTAAATCAGTTATTTAAGACTTATTAAATAAAGTATTTATACAAATAAACCTAGAGTTCACACCTATTTAATACTAAATATATTAGCACAGTCAACATATGCCTTATATAAACATAAAATTATCACTGATAATCAGCATAATAGCAACATCAGCTTCAACCTTTATTTCAATTGACTCAAAAGCTCAGATTTTCAACAACTCTCAGAACCCACTTAGTGTAAAATGGCGTCAGATTTCAGCTAATGGTTTCAGAATCATCTACCCTAGCGAGCTAGAGAAAGAAGCACAAAGAATGGCGAACACGCTGGGGTACATCTACCCTCATGTAGGCGCCAGCTTAAGACGAGAAAAAACCGCTATCCCTCTCCTACTTCAAAACCGGGGAGTCATCGCAAATGGCTTCGTTCAACTCGCTCCCAAGAAGTCAGAATTCTTCACAACCCCACCGCAGCAATTCGACAGTCAAGACTGGTTAAACAACCTCGCAGTTCACGAACTCAGACACATTGCGCAGTTCGATAAATTGACCGGAGGCAAGACTCATCCCTTCCCCGAAGATGTATACTTTGCATGGTTCGGCGCCAGTCTTCCATTATGGTTTTTTGAGGGCGACGCAGTGAGCATAGAGACTGCTTTAACAAAGGCAGGAAGAGGCCGACAACCTTCATGGATTATGCCATACCGAACAAACCTTTTGACCAGTAAAAATTACTCCTACAGTAAGATTAATTTAGGGTCATCAAAAGATGTCACACCAGGCTACTATCAATATGGATACCTCAATGTTTCTAACATCAAAAAGCAATTTGGAAAGGACATCTTCGACAGCGTGCTTACCGACATTCGACACCGACCGTTAAGACTCTATCCTTTTTCAAACAGCCTCAAAAAATACACGCGATCAGGAACCAAGAAGTGGTTCAACCAAACCACAGAGCTCCTGAAAACAGAATGGGAAAAACAAGCAAGCACTTTAAACACCAAAAACTACGCTTCATTAAATAAGCCCTCAAAATACGCTACAAATTATTTTCTACCGATAAAACTTCCTGAGGGCAAAATTCTCGCACTAAAACAAAGCAAGGCGGAGACCTCGCATTTCGTGTTGATTGATGCCGCCAATAAGAAGGAAGAAAGATTATTCGGCATTGCCTATCAGGAGCAACCATGGTTCAGTTACGCCAACAATACGATCACCTGGGATGAGATCAGATACGATGCACGTTACCGTCAACGAAGCTACAGCGTCATCTGCACCTACAATCTGGTAACAAAAAAACTGACCAGCCTGACCAACAAGACCAGACTCTTCTCTCCTTCCCTATCTCCAGATGCCAAAAAGATCATAGCAGTCCAAATCGATTTGAGTAACCAATCGAATTTAGTGGAGCTTGACGCAGCCACAGGGAATACGCTAAGAACTTTACCAAACCCTGAAAATCTAATTCTCCAAACCCCTTCCTACGATGCCGCAGGAAATTTGATCACTTACATCAGCGTATCTGAAAAAGGAAAGGCATTATGGATCACAAATGGAGTAGC
>JACMPF010000148.1 GCA_014377665.1 Pedobacter sp.
AACTGCAGCCTTTGTGGGATCAATCGATAAAATCGCCGTTTCGTACATGAATCTTGGCGTTTGGCCATAACATCTGTTTGATATTTGGAACCGTAAAGTGAAAACTTTGCGGTTTTTTTGTCAACGCACTGCTATTTATTTTAGTCGACAAAATTCTTTATGTCAGTTTAGCGTATATAGTTTAAACAAGTATGATGAACCTGAAAACGATAATAATTTGTCTTGTTGCCATGGGATTGTTTTCTTGTAATGAGGGTCAGAAAATAAATAGCAAAAATGGTTATGCTGTAGTGACTCCAGCGGCAGCGGGAGAGGCTGTGGCAACTTTTGCGGGTGGATGCTTCTGGGCAATGCAAGAATGTATGGTAGAGTTGAAGGGCGTTCATAAAGTGATCAGTGGTTATGCTGGCGGTACCACTAAAAATCCTTCATACGAAGACGTGCTAACTAAAACTACGGGACACGCAGAGTCCGTGCAGGTATATTATGATCCAAAGGCCATCAGTTATGAGAAGCTTGCAGAGGCTTTCTTTTATTCTCATGATGCTACCCAAGCAGACGGACAAGGTCCAGATTTAGGTTCTGATTATAGGTCTATTGCTTTTTATAGATCAGACAATGAGTATCAAATCCTTCAGAATGTTATTGCAGGTCTTGATGGAAGGATTAGTGAGCCGGTGGCGACCGAGCTCGTTCCTTTCGAAGTATTTTATCCTGCAGAAACTCATCATCAGGATTACTACAAGCGCAACAGTTGGGATTCTTACATTAGAAATGTTTCTAGGCCTAAGGTATTGAAATTGAGAAAGTCCATGCCGCAGCTGATTAAATCTGAGTATAAAGATTAATTGTCAGAGAACTATCAATAAACAACCATCCTCAGCAATTGCAGCTCCCTAAAAAGATATAGGTACTTATATCTTTTTATCTTTACATGATCTAAAATTCATATACCAACATGAGAAAAAGTGCAATCATTGGTTTGATTACGATAGCAATATGTGTTTGCTTCCTTGTAAGTTTGAATGCAGACACTAGTAGCTATTCTACATTTTCTGAAGCTGCAAGAGATACGAGAGAATTTCACGTTATGGGCTTTTGGTCTAAAGAAAGGGGAATTTACTATGACGCGCAAAAAGATGCCAATCATTTTGCGTTTTTTATGAAGGATGAGAAAGGTGACGTTAATAAGGTAGTATACAATGGCACTAAACCTCAGGATTTTGAACGTTCTGAAAAATTAGTATTGATTGGCGAAATGAAATCAGGTATATTTTACGCTTCTAAGATTTTAATGAAATGTCCTTCAAAATATAATAATGATCTTGTGGAGGTTAAACAGAACGGCAAAGTGGAAAAATACAATTAATCTTAATGGATATTCAGTTTATTGGAGAGAATCTCCTTCCCGGTAGAATCGGACAATTCTTTATAGTTCTTGCATTTGGAGCATCGTTGCTTTCTACAATAGCTTATTATTTTGCTTCCAGGAACAAAGATCTTTCTGATCAATCTTGGACACGCTTAGGTAGGATAGCTTTTTTATTGAATTGGGTAGCTATTGTCGGAATAGGCAGCACTTTGTTTTTTCTGATCCTTAATCATTACAACGAATACTACTACGTTTACTCACACTCCTCAAAAGAACTGCCTGTTTACTATATCGTTTCTGCATTTTGGGAAGGTCAGGAGGGTAGCTTTTGGTTATGGGCTTTTTGGCAATCACTCCTTGGAGCCTTGCTGATCTGGAAATCAAGAACATGGGAAAATGGAGTGATGACGGTAATCGCTTTCTCTCAAGTATTTCTAACCTCAATGTTATTAGGAGTAGAGATTTTTGGTCAGCGCATCGGTAGTTCGCCTTTTATATTACTGAGAGACGCAGTTAACTTGAAGGACATGGCTCCGGTAGTTTTTGCTGATCCTGAAAACTTTAAAAACTACTTAAAGTTTATAACCGATGGGAGAGGGCTTAATCCTTTATTACAGAACTATTGGATGGTTATACATCCTCCAACACTCTTTTTGGGCTTTGCAAGCATGGTGGTTCCTTTTGCATATGCAATTTCAGGTCTTTGGTTGAAGAAATATAAAGAGTGGATCAAGCCTGCAATGCCCTGGGCGCTTTTTGCCGTTATGATTTTGGGAACTGGAATCATCATGGGCTCTTTCTGGGCCTATGAAGCGCTAAATTTTGGTGGATTCTGGGCTTGGGATCCTGTAGAGAATGCATCCATTATTCCTTGGCTTACCCTAATTGCTGGTATCCATGTAATGATAGCTTTTAAAAATACCGGTCATGCTTACTTTACGGCAATCGTACTCATTTTTATGAGTTTTATTTTGGTGCTTTATGCATCGTTTTTAACAAGAAGTGGGATTCTTGGAGAAACTTCAGTGCATGCCTTTACCGATCTCGGTATGTTTGGTCACCTGATCCTCTATAACGTGGTGTTTCTGGCAATTCCTATTGTCCTAATGGCGGTTCGTTGGAAAGAACTTCCAATCACCAACAAGGATGAGGAAACTTATTCTCGAGAATTCTGGATGTTCATTGGTTCTTTAGTGATTACGATTGCGTGTATTCAAGTTATTTTTGTAACCTCTGTGCCGGTCTTCAATGCAGCATTTGGTACTAATTTCGCTCCACCAATTGATGCAGTTAAATATTATAACCAGTGGCAGGCCCCTTTTGCCATACTAGTGACCATCATCTCCGGTTTTACTCAGTTCATGAAATACAAACGTACGGATGCTAAGAAATTTTACAGTGGTCTTTTGGCATCAGTAATTTTTTCTGCTGCTTTTACTGCGGGCTTTGTTTACCTGACAAATGTCTACCATAACCTGATGTTCATTTTACTAACCTTTAGCTGCTTGTTTGCAGTGACGTCTAATGCCAAAATACTGGGGATGGCATTTGGTGGAAAGAAAAAATTGGTAGGTGCAGCGGTTGCACACATCGGCTTTGCCTTGTTGTTGTTAGGTGCATTAGTTGCTGCAGCCACTCACAGGCCAATATCTTTAAATGCTTCCAACTTCATTCCGGTTAAAGATTTTGAAAAAGCTGAGAAGCCCGGTGAAAATATCGTGCTCTACAGGAATGAACCTAAAAAGATGGGCCGCTATACAGTCACTTATATAAGTGATACTACAGTTGCTCCAAATACCTTCTATAAGTTAAACTTCAGAGTTTACGATGAAAAAGGATCTGTAAAGGAAGATTTTGAATTGAATCCACATATTCAATCGAATGATAAGATGGGACTTATCGCATCTCCTGATACTAAACATTACCTAACCTACGATATCTATACCCATGTAACGAGCGCTCCTTTGAAAGAAGAGGAACAGCATGACCATGAAGGACATTCCGAAGAAGAAAATTATAAAGCGCCACGTATAGTACAGTTGGTCGTAGGAGATACGCTCCACACCAGCAGCGGAATTGTTACGGTGAAAGCCCTGAATAATAAGCCTGTTGCAAGAAATCTTGTATTAGCTAAGGGCGACCTTGCAGTGGGTTTGCCGCTGGAAGTAGCCGTCAATGGCAAAGTGTACAAAACCGAACCAATTTTTCTTGTTAAAGGGAATAATGTATTCGATTTCGCCAGGAATATTGACGAATTAGGGTTGAGATTTAGATTTACGAAGATTATCCCTGATCAGGGTAAAATAGAATTGCAAGTTTATGAAAAGCCGCAGCAAGCTAAAGATTGGGTAGTTTTTAAATCTATTGAGTTTCCTTTTATCAATTTATATTGGGCCGGAACAATTGTGATGGTTTTCGGATTCCTGATCTCCATTTTTAGAAGACAGAAAGAGGTGAAGTCAATTTAATGAAAGTTGTTTTTATAGGATCAGGTAACGTTGCCACACACATGTCAAGGGCTTTCAAAGCCGGTGGACATACCGTACTGCAAATTTGGAGCCCTACTTTTGCTCATGCAGCGATACTGGCAACAGATGTTGAAGCTAATCCCATTCAAAATTTATCGGAAATCAGCTTGGAGGCGGATCTCATTGTGATCTCTGTAAAGGATGATGCCATCACCAATGTGGTTTCTCAACTAGCGAATACCAATTCATTAGTCGTTCACACTTCGGGAGCGGCAGATCTCGATGTACTTACGAACTTAAAACGGCGTGGGGTTTTGTACCCTCTTCAAACATTTTCAAAGGGTAAAGTGCTGGATTTTAAACGAGTGCCACTTTGTATTGAGGCGGGTGATGCAGAGAGTCTTGCTATTCTTGAGCGGCTTGCAAAAAGCTTGAATAACGCCGTTTATTTTGTAGACTCTGCAAAAAGGCATATACTTCATCTTGCAGCTACATTTGCCTGTAATTTTGTAAACCAACTTTACACACTAAGTAATGATTTGCTAAAACAAAATGAACTTGACTTTAATTTATTACGACCATTAATTAAGGAAACAGCGGAAAAAGTACAACATCTGTCACCCATCGATGTGCAAACTGGACCTGCCATACGTCGTGATGAAAAGACGTTGTACGCGCATTTAGAAATGCTTCAGGATAGGCCTGAACTCAAAAACATATATCAAACATTAAGTGATAGCATTAAAAAATCACATCAATAGCAAGGATTGCGGTTTTTGGTGCTTATTTTTGCGACATAACTATGAGTATTTATAAATTAAGGATAAATTTTGAAGAACAAGGAAAAGAGTCAGTTGAACTTCCAATTGCCGGTGGTCAGGATGTCTTAGACGTTTGTTTGGATAATAATATTGAACTTCAGCATAATTGTGGTGGTGTTTGCGGCTGTAGTACCTGCCATGTCTATGTATTGAAAGGAATGGATAGCCTCCAGGAGATTTCAGAAAAAGAAGAAGACTTTATCGATAGGGCTGTTCGTCCACGAATTACGTCCAGGCTAGGCTGTCAGTGCGTGGTAATTAATGGTGACATAGAAATTACCATTCCAGACCAATCTGCATTCTTAGGTCACTAGTTTAATCAATAATATAAAAAGAACATGCAAGATAAATTTGCTTTACCGATACATTGGGCTGATCATGAGGATATTGCTCAGGAATTATATGAAAAGTTTGGCGATGAGTTCAACGAAGCCAAAATCTACCGCATCAGGTTTACTGAGCTGTTGAACTGGATTTTGGAATTACCTAATTTCAAGGGAACCAGAGAAGAGAGTACAGAAGGTCACCTGGAGCAAATCCAATCTGCTTGGGTTTACGAATGGAGAGATAACCAGGACTAAATTATGTTACTGGAAGAGCTCAAGGGGGTAAATACATTTATATTTGACGTTGATGGCGTGTTGACAGATGGTAGCATACTAGCTTCTGATTCTGGTGAGTTTCTACGTAGCTTTAATATAAAAGATGGTTATGCCCTACAACTTGCGGTTAAAAGAGGATATTTAGTTTGTGTTATCTCCGGCGGGAAAGGATCAGCTATGCAAAAGCGTTTCGAGGCCTTAAGTTTACAAGAGATATTTCTTAATGTTTCGGATAAGGTAAAGGTCTATGAAACGTTACTAGCGAAATATAATCTTAACTCAAAAAAAGTGCTTTATATGGGTGATGATGTTCCTGACCTTAAGATAATGGCCATGGTGGGCATCCCAACTTGTCCAGCAGATGCCGTGGCTGATGTCAAAGCAATCTCTACATACATTTCTCCTTTTGATGGCGGTAAAACTGCCGTACGAGATATTATTGAGAAAGTGATGCGTATTCAGCAAACTTGGTTCGACGAAAATGCGATTGCTTCCGACTCAGGGATATAGGCTTGTATTGCAACGGGCATGTTACAAACTCCCATTAAACTTACTGCTTGATTTTATCTCTAATCCATACAAAACAACTAAAGAAGTATGAAAAAATTATTGATTATCTGCGGATTGCTAATCAGTGTAGCGACTTTCTCACAAGCCCAGCAGGGACAAGGTGGTGGTCGCCAAATGGGTACTCCAGAGGAGCGAGCAAAAAGAAGCGTTGACATGCTTACTGAAAAACTTACTTTAAATGCAGATCAAAAAACTAAAGTTACTGCGATCTATTTTGAGCAGAATGCTAAAATGAAAAAGCTTCGTGATTCAGTTGGAGACGATAGAGCTGCCATGAGAGCTTTAATGGTGAAAGGTAATGAATCTACGGAAAGTAAAATTGAAGCATTATTATCTGCGGATCAGAAGAAACTTTTTACTGCTTGGAAAGAAGAGCGTAAAGAGATGATGAAGAAAAGACAAGAGGGCGGAGGCCAACGTCCTGCCGGAACCAAATAATCCAGGACATTATCAAATAATAAAAGCGACATCGGCTCGCTTTTATTATTTTTGTCATATGTATCAGCAAAGCTTACCAATCCTCCTTGCTTCGAAATCTCCCCGTCGACAAGAATTAATGAAATTAATGAACCTCGATTTTAAAGTCCTTATAAAAGACGTTGAAGAAAGTTTCCCAGATAACTTATTACCGGAAGAGATTGCTGTATACATTGCAGAGAAGAAGGCTGCGGCTTTTTTAGATCATAGTATGGATAGCATTGTTATCACGGCAGATACAATTGTTGCTTATAAAACTGAGATCCTTGGAAAACCGGAAGACGTCACTCATGCGAGGGAAATTCTAGAGAAACTGTCGGGAACCAACCATCAGGTTTATACAGGAGTTAGTATTTCCTATAATGGGCACACCGTTTCTTTTTTCGACTTTACAGAAGTATTCTTTAATCAACTTACAACAGAACAGATCAATTATTACATTGAAAATTATAAGCCATTCGATAAAGCAGGTGCCTATGGTATCCAAGATTGGATAGGACTGATAGGTGTACAGAAGATTATTGGTTCTTACACTAACGTTATGGGACTGCCTACTGAAAAGCTTTATCAGGCTCTTTTAAGTGTTTAATTAAGGTAGGCAATACCCCCATTTTAAGATCGTAGGTCGATACACTAAATTTTTCAGGATTTATCATTTCCATAACGTAATTGGTAATCAACGATGCGATAACGATCATGTCAACACGAAGCTTGATTAGCCCTTTAAAATCTGTTCGCTCACTATGTGTGGACATAATTAATTTTTCAGACAACTGAAAATAGCTGCTAATAGAAATTGTACTCGCTTTCAGTTGTTTGATATCGACGTCATCATTAATCATCGTGGCAAAGCTTTCGAATGCTCCTGCAGAACCAATTAAGTGTAAAGGTTTGTGACAGTCACAAATCAATCTCAAATCAGACAATTCAGTTCTAAGTCTTAGGCGAATAGATTCCTGATCCTTTCTACTTATGGGATCTGATTTAAAGTACGCTTGTTGTAACCTAGCAGCGCCAATGTCATAGCTTTTTTTCCAAAGAATTTCTCCGGGATTACATATAATAAATTCAATACTTCCGCCACCAATGTCTACGATAAGCGAGGTATTGTCAATGAGGCCGGTAGCATTAACACCTTGGTAAATGTAATCAGCTTCTTGATCCCCATTGATAACAGTGATATCAATACCAGCTTGTGCTTTGGCCGCATTCACGAAATCTAGTCCGTTTTTTGCGCTCCTTATCGCCGATGTTGCAATAGCCTTCACAACTTCAACATTATGCTTAATGATCTCCTTTTTAAATCCTTTTAAGGCGATAATTCCACGTTCAAATGCCTCCGGAATGATGATGTTCTCATTAATCTTCCCTTCCCCGAGCTTAACCGGCAGGTTTGTTTTAAAAAGCGTTCTAGGATCTCCGGCAGAAAGTTCAACAATGATTAGATGAAAAGTATTTGTTCCCAGATCTATTACGGCAGCAGTCATACAATGGGTCTTTAAAACCTAAATGTACAAAAAAGCCACCTTTAAGGTGGCTTAGTGAATTATATTTAACGATTACTCGAAATATTCTTTCATTTTTTCGAAGAAACTCTTATCGTTCTTACCCGGTTGAGGCTTGAAGTTAGGGGATTCTTTAAGTTTTTCCAAAATGCTTCTTTCTTCTGAGCTTAATACTTTTGGAGTCCAGATGTTTACGTGGATAATTTGGTCGCCTCTGTGGTAAGAATTCACTTCCGGAATACCTTTACCTTTCAAGCGAAGAAGCTTGCCGCTTTGCGTTCCAGGCTCAATTTTTATCTTTGCCTTACCATCTATCGTAGGTACCTCAGCGCTGTAACCCAACGCTGCATCAATAATAGAAACATGCAGATCGTAAACCACGTTGTTGCCTTCGCGTTTCAATGACTCATGGGGCATCTCTTCAATTAAGATAATCAAATCTCCCGGAATACCACCGTTAGGGGCAGCATTACCTTTACCGCTCATGCTCAATTGCATGCCATCACTGACACCTGCAGGAATGTTGATAGAAATAGTCTCTTCTCCACGGGTAGTCCCTTCACCATGACAAACAGTACACTTAGAAGTGATTTGTTGACCACTACCATTGCAGGTGGGGCAGGTTGAACTCGTTTGCATCTGACCAAGAATGGTATTAGTTACTCGTCTTACTGCGCCACTACCACCACAAGTTTTGCAAGTGCTTACAGATGATTTATCTTTTGCGCCTGTACCATCACATGTTTTACAATTGACCTGTTTATTTACTTTTATCTTTTTCTCTGTTCCATTGGCAATCTCCTCCAGTGTAAGTTTTACTTTGATTCTAAGATTGGAACCCTTAGCTACACGTCTGCCTCCTCGAGACTGTTGTCCACCACCTCCAAAGAAGCTGTCGAACGGACTACCACCTCCGCCTCCGCCACCATTGCCGAAGATGTCTCCAAACTGGCTGAAGATATCTTCCATATTCATGCCCCCGCCGCCATAGCTACCGCCTCCGCCTTGAGAAGCACCACCTACACCTGCATGACCATAATGGTCATAGCGCTGCTTTTTCTCGCCATTACTCAGTATTTCGTAGGCTTCAGCAGCCTCCTTAAATTTGTCCTCAGCTTGCTTATCACCAGGATTCTTGTCAGGATGGTATTTAATGGCCATTTTACGGTAGGCCTTTTTAATTTCTTCCGCAGATGCACTTTTGGTTACACCTAATACATCATAAAAATCTCTCTTGCTCATATTAACTTCCTACTACCACTTTAGCGAAGCGGATCACTTTATCATTTAATGTATAACCTTTTTCAAGCTCATCAATTACTTTTCCCTTCATATCCTCAGTATGAGCAGGTATTTTGGTAATGGCTTCATGGTGGTCGGTATCGAATACAGTATTGATGCTTTCCATTTCTTTCAAACCTTTTTGTACCAAAAGGTTTTTCAGCTTGCTGTGTACCAAATTAATTCCCTCACGGACCGCTGTAACATCAGTTGCACCCTCCATCGCTTTATTAGCCCTGTCGAAATCATCCAAGACAGATAGCAAAGAAACGATAATGTCCTTGCCTGCCGTTTGCAATAATTCTACTCTTTCCTTTTGTGTACGACGTTTGAAATTATCAAATTCAGCAAATAGTCGTAGGTATTTATCATTCAAAGCAGCGTTGTCCTGTTGCAGTTTTTCTTCTACAGACAATTCTGGAACAGTTTCTTGTTCGGGGTTTAGTGTGTTTTCATTCGTGTCAGCAGCAGGCTGCTCATCTTGAGTATTTACTTGTTCGTTTGCTTTCTCTTCCACAGGTTGATCATCGTTAATGGTTTTCTTCTTCTTGCTAAACATGGTATAGTAGAATTTTTGAGTTAAACTCAAATGTTTTGCCAATACTCCATATCCGTCATGATGTCAGATTTTTATGAGATAGACTGACCATTATGACGGAAAAAGAAGATTTTGTCAGCCGTACTATTTATACAATTTTTGCGCCTTCATGAACCAGACCTCCTTCGCATTTTATAATTCTGGAAGGGAAGGTGCGAATCATATGGTAATCATGAGTAGCCATTATGACTGATGTACCACCTAAACTGATTTGCCTCAAAAGCATTACAATCTCTTCTGATGTATCGGGATCCAGGTTACCTGTAGGCTCATCTGCAAGAATGATTTCCGGATTATTTAACAATGCTCTTGCGATTACAACCCGTTGTTGCTCACCACCTGATAATTCATGAGGCATCTTTCTAATCTTAGAACGAAGCCCAACTTTCTCCAAAACATCTTTAACACGTTCATCGATAAGCACTTTATCTGTCCATCCTGTGGCCTTTAAAACGAATTCGAGATTTTTCTCTATTGTTCTATCCGTCAATAGCTGGAAGTCTTGAAACACAATTCCCAGTTTTCTTCGTAAGAATGGAACATCCTTGATAGCAAGATTCTTAAGGTCAAAGCCTGCAACCAAACCGTCTCCATTGCCAATATGTAGGTCACCATAAATTATTTTAAGTAAACTACTTTTTCCAGACCCTGTTTGACCGATTAGGAAAACAAACTCACCTTTCGAGATATCTAGATTTACGCTAGATAGTACCAGATGCTTTTGTTGAAATACATCTACGTTTCTTAAACTTATAACTGTGCTTTCCGCCATTTTAAATATCAATTTTAGCGATTTTACCGAATGGTAAATCATTTACAAATTCCATAATAAAGGATAGTTTATCTGCAAGGCCGAGTTTTTCCAAAGATTTATCTGGTCTATCTACCCTGAAATAAGCCAGCAAAGTGAATTTATCATCCCTGAGCTGAACATAATCGGGTATTTTGGCAATGCCTTTTACCTTTATAATATACATCTGGTCAAAAATAGTATTTCAAATTGAGAATTGTGGCATAGCCGGAGTTTATCTGATTAAGGTGACTGGCCCTGAAAGCGGTTTTATCTCTGGCCCGAGGTTAATCAGGTAATAGTAAACGCCAACTGGTAGATCTACATTTTTACGCTTACCATTCCAGGGCTTGAGGTAATAATCTGTCGTCTCATAAATGAGTTCACCATACCTGTTCATTATGGATACTTTAGGTTTTGCATAAGTGTCAATGGCTATAATATTCCAAACATCATTTGTTCCATCACCATTCGGACTAAAGCTTGCTGGAATAACCAGTTTTTCATAAACCAGCACGAAGGCTTGATCTACGGCGGTAACACATCCTAATGCAGACGCGACGTTTAGCGTATAGGTTGTACTTTCAAGGGGTGAAGCGATAGGATTGAGTTTTTTGGGATCATCAAGGCTGGTAGCGGGCGTCCAAAAATAGTTAACCTGATCTCCGGCTGCGCCACCACTTAGCGTTGTACTGCCACCCAGGATGATTTTTTTATCCTCGCCCGCCTTTGCAACAGGTATTTTGTTTACCACCACAGTAACCTGAACTGATCTGTCGCAAGAGCCGTTAGAAACCAGTACAGTGTAGGTGGTCGTTTGCAAAGGAGAAGCCATTGGATTTGCAATATCCGTTGCAGATAGTCCGTTAGATGGGGTCCAGGTATAGGCCGTACCACCGCTGGCTTTCAACTCTACCGCCGACCCTTCACATACCGACAGCATTGTATTTTCGACTTTTGGTGATGGTGGAGCAACTAAACTTACCTCCACTTCTGAACTCGCGGCACAGCCTCCGCTTGTTACGGTAACTTTATACTTTCCCATCATCGCAAATGTTGGACTTTTGATGATTGGGGATTTTAGAATGGATATCTGATTTCCCTGAGGATTAAACCATTGATAGGTTCCTGCTGCATCTGCTACATCAAGTATCAGGTCATCTCCTACACATGGCCGGTTGCTAATGGCTTTTGGAATAGGGTATTTGTTGACATATATAGTCATCACGGGAGATACAGTACGGCATAAGGGGGAATTAAAGTTCGCCGGCTCAGCCACAGCAAGACGAAACTTATATCTGCTAGGAACAGCATTACGGAATTCATAATTCATTGAAGTACCTGTTTCGCCAGCAATATCAACCCAATCTGTTCCTTCATTGATCTGCCACTGGTATTTAAGTGTACTGCTACCCGTAACTCCAGCTGAAAAGTTGTACGTGGCGGTGCTATTCTCACAAAGATTCTGCTCTGTGAATGTTTTATTGTTTATGCTTGAAGTTATTTTAGGTCCGCAAGCCCTGAAGGTGATGTCATCAAGAGCCAGGTCATTACCGCCACCACCGGGAGCATTGTTTGTCATACGGATTTTTACACGACCTGCTCCTGTTGTACGGAACTGAAAGCCATATTGCTTCCAATTAGGGTTTCCATTTGGCATATCGCCAGTACTAAAAGTCCCCAAACTAGTTCCGTTAACATCAAGAATAGTAAATGTGACGTTTGGGCGTATGCCATTTCCTATCAGAAGATTGACTATCCATGCCGCGAATTCATATGTGGTATTTGGACACAGGTCAATTGGATTACTTGATTCATAGAAAACACCAGGATCCAAAGCTGCATTTACGATCATCATATAGCCGTCGAAATCGTTGGGCGTGTGGTTGAAAATTTCATACCAACCCCTGTTTAGACCTGTAGTGCTCTGAGCTATGGTATAATCACCTTCACCATTTACACTACCAAAGGGGATGTAGCGATAGGAAGTAATAATGTCTGGCCTCGGACCTCTGCCACCTCCTCTGCCAAAATCGATGTTAACAACAGGATCTCCTAAAGATCCCTCGCATATTTGGGCATCTGTATAAAGTATACTTAACATCAATATGGCTATTAATGCAAGCGTTTTGATATGGAGACCGTGCTGAACCACAATTAAAGATGAAGTTCAATATAATCTTAAAAAATGAATTGTTACAAAAAAATTATTTAGTCATTGAGGCTATTTAAGAAATCTATGGTATTTACGTTATCTGCATAGTCCCAAAGTTTCGGGTGCTGGCTATCTCCAAAATGGAGGACAGCTGTATTTATTGCAAGAGCTGCTTTAGAAACAACACACTGAAGATTCTCTTCGTGGTTCTTTAGCGCATTTTCCAGATCCTTTAATTTACTGTAACGTTCAAAGTAAAGTACGGCCAAGGGAGAAGAGAAGCCTTTATCTTCTTTTAATAAAAGAAAACCATTGTCGAAGTGTTTCGCGCTATTCACCAAGTAGATTGACTTATTGTAGTCGTAGTTGTTGTTGTATTTGAAATGATTGATGATGTCATTATATTGCTCCAATGGCTCAAAAAACTCCTTGATGTCGTAATTTTCAGGCAGATATATTTTTGAAACATTTCTACAGCCAAGCCCAAAATAATCAAACAGATCATGACCTAAATCTGCAATATCTTCTTTGGTTTCATTTCCGGATAATACAGCGACACTTGTTCTGTTTTTCCTGATGATATTGGGAACTTTTCCAAAATAGTATTCGAAATACCTTGATGTATTATTGCTTCCGGTAGCAATAACCGAATTGAAGTCTTTGAGTCTTTCTACATAAACTATTTGCACGGTTAAAGCGGGTTCAATCAGGCATAATTGCTTTAGAACTGCAGGTAGTAATTTATCATCAGATGAGGATAATTTTATCAATGCTGTATTGCCGGTCGCAAGGACGGATAACACGTCATGAAAGCCAACTAATGGAATGTTGCCTGCTAGTATTAGCCCTACTTTTTTCGGAAATGCTGTAATATGGATGCCTTCAAACCACTTTTTCAAATCCTCTTCATTTAGCATCTGACTCAATGCATTCAACGATCTATCAACTTCTTGCTCTGTAAACCAGGCATTGCTATTTCTTGAAGACGCGATGAGGTTCTTGAAATCCTGATCAGGTTCAGCAAGAAACTGACTAAGTTTTTTGAATGCAATAATTAGTTTTTCAACAGTAAGGATCGTCATATTCCAACAATTTTAAAGTTTAAGTGTTATATTTGCGCTGCAAAGGTAAACTTAGCAAATAGAATTTAACGAAACATGGCTATTATAATAACAGACGAATGTATTAACTGCGGAGCATGTGAGCCTGAATGCCCCAATAATGCAATTTACGACGCAGGCACAGCCTGGAGATTTTCTGATGGTACCAATCTAAGTGGTATTATTGACTTTGGTGACCTTCAGATAGATGCGGGATCTGCTCAGGAAGCGGTTTCTGATGAGGTTTATTACATAGTTTCAGATAAATGTACGGAGTGTAAGGGCTTTCATGATGAGCCTCAGTGCGCAGCAGTATGTCCTGTAGATTGTTGCATCGATAACGAAGATGTCCGCGAGACAGAAGATGAGCTTTTAGCGAAAAAAAACTGGTTACATCAGGAAGGATAATTAGAATTATAATTTATATAAAGGGCGTCCGAGAGAACGCCCTTTATTTATATAACCTCTTCGTATTTATTTGGGATAATCAGTACTGGGCAAGCAGCCTTTCTAGCGACGTGCTCAGCAACACTCCCCATTAAAAAGTGATAAAGCCCCGTTCTACCGTAGGTTCCTATCACAATTAAATCCGATCCATACTCATCAGACTGTTGGATGATCCCGTGTGCTGCGCTGTCAATAACACTCAAATAAATAGTGGGCACTCCATTACTAAATTTATTTTCAATTTCTTTCAATAAAACATGACTGTTTTCTTCGCTATTGTCATACGTGTCCAGAAATACTGGTGCAAGAGATAAGTCAGGGTTTACATTTGCCGGAACAGGTTCAATTATATTTACGAGTGCCACCTCTGCCCCAAATGTCTTGGCAAGGTCGTATCCCGCCTTTGCAGCTTTTTCTGAGCATGTGCTATTGTCAACAGCGATAAGGATTTTTCTGGGATTCATATTCTTTTTAATTAAGTTTTAATACAAATTATATAACAAATTAACTGCCCAAAAGTTTACTTTTATGCTACTGATAAAATTATGGAGCAAATATTTGGAATATGTCGGGTATCTGTTGCCCCAATGAGGTCTGAGCCATCGGATAGGGCAGAAAATGCTTCTCAGTTATTATTTGGCGAATTTGTTGAAGTATTAGAGCAGCTGGAAAAGTGGTGGTACATAAGCGCTGAATTTGACGGGTATAAAGGGTGGATTGACTTTAGGCAATTGACACTGATACCACTGAAAGAGTACCTAAAGGCGAAAGTTACAATATATCTGGCGCCAGCCCAAGCCCTGAATGCTTTAATTGATCCGCAAGGAAATAAACTTTATCTTAGTCCAGGTAGTAACCTGCCTAATTTTAAAGCCAGTGAATGTTTTCTAAACAATCAGAAATATGAGGTATTATTTACCCCTCAAAATCCGGAGTGGACAGACATTAATAGGCTTATTTCTACTGCTTCATTTTTTTTGAATGCCCCGTATCTATGGGGTGGCAGAACATTCTTCGGAATTGATTGCTCAGGCTTTGTTCAAAACGTATTCAAGCTCAATGGAATCGGACTTAGGAGAGATGCCTGGCAACAAGCTGAGCAGGGAAAGACTGTAGACTTTCTGCAAGAGGTTGTGCCTGGTGATGTTGCTTTTTTCGATAATGAAGAAGGCAAAATTATACACGTGGGGATTATGCTGAACAATACCGAGATTATTCATGCATCTTCAAAGGTAAAGATAGATCCTATGGACAACCAGGGAATATTCAATGCTGAGCTTGGAAAGTACAGCCATAAACTTAGAATAATAAAGAGATTTATTTAAGACCGCTCAACAATGTATTGTGCTTCATGAAGGACAGGGAAGTTGCAAGAGTTGGCAATGAAACACATTTTATTCGCGTTTTCATGTAATGATTTTGCAAGCTGGATTTGAGATTCATCGGTAATGGTGACTATTGGAAACAATTTCACTTCGGTAAAGTGTCCGCTGCCACTTTCAACTTCAGTCATTTTACCAATTGCTTCATCCTTATAATCCAATACTACGATTCCATTTTGCGAACAAAGATGTAAGTACCATAACATGTGGCAGGAGGAAATAGAAGAAACTAACAGATCTTCCGGATTATGTCTTGTCTTATCGCCCATGAATGCAGAATCCGAAGAGCCTAAAATATCGGGCTTTAGGGCAATTGATATCACGTAGCTTCTTTCATAGGATCTGTAATCCATTGTGCCTGATCCTTTATTACCTGTCCATACTAAATTAGTAGTATACTGATGTTCTTTAGACATAATTTTACATTTGATTATTCCCAAATTAAGAAAATCTTTTGGCAAACGGGGAATTATAATAAAGTGAGATGGCCCGTAAGCTAGGTTAGGGTTGGAAACTCCAGATCATAACTTGTCGGTCGTCCCCTGTAGAGATTAAATAACGACCATCCTTGCTCCATATCAATTTATTGATAGAATGAAAGTGCCCTTCTGTTTGTTTCTCCAGGCTTAAGATCTTGTACAGTTTCAAGTCTTCAGCGCTCCAAAGTTTGATGCTTTTATCCTGGCTACAAGTTGCAAAATAAGGTGCAGATGGGTGGAAAGCTATTCCGTAAATGCTAAACATATGCGCGCCAACCTGATTTTGGAGTTCGTACCCAGGTAAATTCCAGAATTTTAATTGTGCGTCTCTGCTTCCTGACACCAGGAAAGTTCCCATGGGAGCATACTGTAAAGATGTGACTGGCATTTTGTGCCCAGTGAGTTGTCGTTGAAATGCGAAGTCTGATGAACTGTAAATACGTATAACCCCATCTTTGCAGCCTAAAGCAACCTCTGTCTCGTCATTGCTTACAGCGATTACGCGCAGGGTATCGTTTATCACATTGAAATTATACAAGAGGGAATAGTCCTTGAGAGACCAAACCCCTACATTTCCATCTTCTCCCGTACTGATCAATTCTTGCTTATGTGCAATTGTTTTCAAATCGAAAACTGCTTTTTTATGGAATGACAGAGTTGCTCTGATTACGTTTTCTACAGTGTCGAACACCGTTATCACTCCACTTCTCTGAGCTATGAATAAAAGATTTTCGAACCGATGAAGCGCGTAAACAGAACTTTGAACAGGTACCAATACTTTAACAAAAGCCATACGCTCTAAAGACCATTCTACAACGCCTTTATCGTTACCTGCACTATAAAATGTATTGGGGTCTAAACCATCACTTAAAGCGTAAATTGGGTTTTGGTGCCCCGATAATGTATATACATGCGTTAGCATTTTTTGCTATAATTTTTTAATGTGCCTACCTTCCAGGTTAACTCCTATATCAACTAAGGACTTTCCCTTTTCCTTAAGTAAAACGAGCAGATGGAACATAAGATCTGAACTTTCGTTCACGAAGTCTTCATCAGTTTCTGCCAATGCGGCAATTACAGTTTCTACACCTTCTTCACCAACCTTTTGAGCTATTTTATTAAGGCCTTTTTTGCGTAATTTGTTAACGTAGGATTCCTCGGCAGGATTATCATACCGATCAGCTATGATCTTCTCGAGCTCGAAGATGAAATTTTGATTGTAGTTTGTCTTAAAACAACTTCGGGAACCAGTATGACAAGTCGGTCCAACGGGAGTTGCTTTAATTAGTATCGTATCATTGTCGCAATCAATGTGTGTGCCATCTACATAAAGGAAGTTGCCACTTTCTTCACCTTTAGTCCAAAGTCTATTCTTAGAACGCGAGAAAAAGGTTACTTTTCCTTCAGCTTTAGTTTTATCCCAGGCTTCTTGGTTCATATACCCAAGCATTAAAACCTCGAGAGTCTTTGAATCCTGTATAATTACGGGAACAAGGCCCTCAGTTTTGTCGAAATTTATCTTCATTATGCGTTGTAGTTATAACCTAACTGGTATGTTGTGTTTTTTTAATTCTTGTTTCAAATAGGGAATAGGGATCTCACTATAGTGAAATACGGATGCTGCTAACGCGGCATCAACACCAGTCTTCAAAAAGACTTCTGTAAAATGTTCTATTTTACCCGCACCCCCAGAGGCGATCACCGGAATATTGATTGATTCCGCAACTTTTTCTAACAAGGAGCAATCAAAGCCATTCTTGGTGCCATCATGATCCATGGAAGTAAGTAATATCTCACCCGCCCCGAGACCTTCTGCTCTCCTAATCCAATCTTCTGTTTCCAATTCTGTAATCAGCCTACCACCGTTCAGATGTACCATATTCCTGCCGTCGACTAGTTTTGTATCAACAGCCAATACCACGAATTGCACTCCGAAGGCTTTCGCCAATTCTTCAATTAATGCAGGGTTCATTACAGCTGCTGAATTAATGCTTATTTTGTCGGCTCCTGAATTTAGAAGTGCCTCAGCATCGGCAACGGATCTTATTCCACCGCCGATTGTAAAAGGAATATTTAGCTGACGAGCAACAGATTTAACCATTTCAATGGTAGTACCTCTTCGTTCATGTGTAGCGGTAATGTCCAAAAACACGAGTTCATCGGCACCCTGTTCTGCATATTGCCAAGCCAGTTCCACTGGATCACCCGCATCCCGCAACTCAACAAAGTTAATGCCTTTAACTGTCCTCCCATCTTTAACGTCCAGACAAGGAATAATTCGTTTGCTCAGCATCTATTTAGAGGGAAGTCATTTGCTTTAAATTCCATTCTTTAATCTCCTCGATACTTACCCTATTTTCATAAATAGCTTTTCCGACTACCACCGAACGGATATCCAGTTCGGCAAGGTCCTCGATATCTTTCATCGAACTGATACCACCAGACGCGATTAACTTAATAAAAGGAGAGTGCTCCAATAGCTTTTTATAAAGATCAATCGCAGCACCACCTAATTTTCCGTCCTTATTGATGTCCGTACACAGAAACCTGAAAAATCCAAGTTGCAGGCATTTATCAACATAATCCATTAGCTTGATTGGCGAACTTTCCATCCAGCCAGAATACTTGATCACTTCATCAAGAACATCGATCGCAATTACGATCCGGTTGGCATAGTCATATTTTTTGCCAACTTCAGTACTTAACTCCTGTAGAAAATCTGGATTGGTGATTGCCTGTGTACCTACAATTACTCGTTGAATACCGGCGTCCAGTAAATCCGTTACTTGATTAATAGTTCGGATACCGCCACCGTATTGCACTTTCATGTCAGTCTTTCTGATGATTTCAAATAGCTTAGTCTGATTACTAAAATCACCTTTGGCTCCGTTTAAATCGATAATATGGATAAATTCAGTACCATTTGAACGGTAGGTCTCAATCATTTCCGCAATAGACACATCGTATACCGTCTTCTGGTTATAATCGCCTTCTCTTAAGCGAACCACTTTTCCATCTAAAATATCAATTGCAGGAATTATATACATTTTACTGTTTTAAGTTTGAAAAATTCTTTAATAGACGTTCTCCGGCAATACCAGATTTCTCCGGGTGAAATTGGACACCATAGAAATTGCCTTTCTGAACGGCCGCTGAGAATGGCATTCCATAATTTGCAGCTGCGATGTCAAAAATAGGGTTATATTCAATAAAGTACGAATGAACAAAGTAAAATTGTGCACCATTTTCTACACCTTCAAACAATGGGTTGTTTTTATGCTCAATGTTATTCCATCCCATATGCGGAATCTTAATGCCTTGATCCTTATTGAATAGCCTTGTTTTCACTGGAACAATGTTCATCATATCAGCGTTTCCTTCTTCCGAATGTGCAGTGATCAGCTGCATTCCAACACAAATTCCTAAAACTGGTTTTTTCAGGGCCTTGAGTGGCCCAACCAAACCTGTCTGCTCTAACTTGCGCATGGCGGTGCCTGCATGTCCAACTCCAGGGATAATGATGTGTGTGTATTTTTCAAGATCAGCTTCGTTATTAACCATCCCATAAGGTAATTTTAACCTTTCCAGAGCAGAGGTAAGCGAAAATATATTGCCTGCACCATAGTTTATAATTCCAATCATGTCTAATTTCTATTTAAAGCACTCCTTTTGTACTCGGCAGTACCAATTTCTCCGCATCCCGTTTGATCGCCATCTTAATCGCTTTAGCAAAAGCCTTAAAAATGGACTCAATCTTATGGTGTTCGTTCTCTCCTTCTGCTTTGATATTTAAGTTGCATTTCGCAGCGTCGGTAAATGATTTAAAGAAATGATAAAACATCTCGGTGGGCATATCTCCAACCTTTTCACGCTTAAAGTCCGCATCCCAAACTATCCAGGGCCGACCACCGAAATCAATCGCTACCTGTGCCAAACAATCGTCCATTGGTAAGAAAAATCCGTACCGCTCAAGACCTAGTTTATTACCAATTGCCTTAGCAAAGGCCCTACCTAAGGCAATGCCAGTATCCTCAATGGTATGGTGTTCATCAATCTGAAGGTCTCCGTCTGTTTTTATCTTTAGATCCATACTGCCATGTCTCGCTATCTGTTCAAGCATGTGGTCAAAGAAGTTCAGGCCTGTGGAGATCTCCGTTTTTCCTGTTCCGTCAAGATCTAATTCAATACGAATTTTAGTCTCATTTGTATTTCGTTCCTGAACAACAGTCCTTGAGCCTGCCTTTAGCATGGTGTAGATATCCACCCAGTTTTGCGTTTGTAAAGCGATCTGTTCGCTTAGCGTCTCTGCTTTTTCCATCATCTCATTCACACCCAACAAGTCGTTGTTGCGAAGCCAGATTGCTTTAGCGCCAAGGTTTTTTGCCAGAATAACGTCATTTAGTCTGTCGCCAATCACGTACGAGTTCTGCATGTCGTAACCTTCTTGGAGGAAATGAAGAAGCAGTCCGGTGTTGGGTTTTCGTGTATTGGCATTTTCATGGGCGAAGGTCTTATCGATGATCACTTCTTTAAATACCACACCTTCACCTTCCAACGTTCTCATAATCAAATTATGGATAGGCCAGAAGTTCTCTTCCGGATGTGAGGAAGTACCTAATCCGTCTTGATTAGTCACCATGATTAGTTCATAGTCAAGTTCAGCGGCAATCTTAGACAGGTAATAAAGTGCCCTCGGATAAAATACTAGTTTTTCTATAGCGTCAATCTGCTCATCTTCAGTTTCTTCTATGATGGTTCCGTCTCTGTCGATAAATAATACTTTTTTCATTGTCTAAATATTTTTTAATGCGTTCAATAGGATCTCGTTTTCTTGAGCTGTACCTATCGTGATTCTCAGGCAGCCTTCGCAAAGGGTTACTTTTGATCGGTCGCGGATGATGATCCCTTTTTCAACTAAAGCGTTATAGGTATTCAAAGCATGGGCAACCTCCACTAGAATGAAGTTGGCGTCAGAAGGGTAAACCTTTTTAACGATTGACAGCTGAATCAAATCTGTACTAAGTTTATTTCTTTCTTCAATAGTGATTTTTATCCAGTCGTTCACCTGTGCAATGTTTTCAAGTGCCTGCAAAGCAATATCTTGGGTAGCCTGATTGATGTTATAAGGTGGCTTTACCTTATTCAAAATGTCAATTACCGGTCTCGCCGCGAAAGCCATTCCCAGTCTTAACGCCGCCAGTCCCCATGCTTTCGAAAACGTTTGCATCACTACCAAATTCGGATATTCCGTAAGCTCTTGGATGAAAGTGCGTTGTTTTGCATAGTTTATATATGCTTCATCTATAACTATAAGGCCATTAAAGTTGGCCAGAACGGTTTCTATATCGGTCCGATTAATCGAATTCCCAGTCGGGTTGTTGGGCGAGCAAATGAAAATCAACTTCGTGTTTTCGTCCATTGCTTCGGCGATGCCATTAAGATCCAACTGAAAATTAGATAGTAGGTTCACCTTTCTAATCTCTATATTGTTGATATTCGCAGATACTTCATACATGCCATAAGTTGGGGGTAGAATGATTACGTTGTCTTTTCCAGGCTCACAAAATGCACGGTAAAGTAAGTCTATCGCCTCATCACTGCCATTTCCCAAGAAGGTGTTTTCAATCGGAACGCCTTTAATCTTGCTTATTGCATCTTTTAAATCAATCTGAAGGGGATCAGGATAGCGATTGTAATTTTTTTCAAGAGGCGATCCGTAACTATTTTCGTTTGCATCTAAAAATACGCTTGCCTGCCCTTTATATTCATCCCTGGCCGTGGAATATGGTTTTAGATTCTTAATATTTTCTCTTTGTAAACTGTTTATGTCCATCTCAATATTTATTATTTAATCAGTTAGGCATTCTATGCTTAATCTTTCAAACGGATACTTATTGCATTTTTATGGGCATCCAAGCCCTCTGCAGCAGCTAAAATTTCTACAGTATTCCCGATATTCTTCAATCCCTGCGCCGTGATGTGCTGGAACGTGATCTTTTTTACAAATGAATCAAGGGAAACTCCTGAGTATGCTTTGGCAAAGCCGCTTGTAGGAAGTGTATGATTAGTCCCTGAAGCGTAGTCTCCCGCACTTTCCGGAGTAAGGTTTCCTAAAAATACAGAACCAGCATTGATTATCAATGGGATAATGGACTCGAAGGCGGCCGTAGCAAGTATTAAATGTTCGGGAGCATAGGCATTGCTGAATGCAACAGCTTCGTCTAGATTCTCAACCAAAACCGCGTAGGAGTTCTCTATCGCCTTCGAAGTTACTTCTTTTCGAGAGAGTAATTCAAGTTGGAACTGAACTTCCTGAAGAACCTTATTGATGATTTCAGTCGATGTCGAAACCAATATGGCCTGACTATCGGGACCATGTTCCGCTTGAGCTAATAAGTCGGAAGCCACGTATGACGGGTTGGCTGTTTCGTCGGCAATTACTAAAACCTCTGATGGTCCGGCGGGCATATCAATTGCCGTTATTGCTGCCGATTGTACCAGCTGTTTTGCCTGGGTAACATAACGGTTTCCAGGTCCAAAAATCTTATACACTTTTGGTACGGTTTCGGTGCCGTAAGCCATAGCTGCGATAGCCTGTGCACCACCCGCCAGATAGATCTTTTTGATCCCTAATTTCATAGCGCAATATGCCACATAGGAGTTTGTTTTTCCATCTTTTTGTGGCGGCGAGCAAACTACAATTTGTCGGCAACCGGCGAGCACAGCAGGTATTCCCAGCATTAAAAATGTGCTGGGCAAAACTGCAGATCCACCCGGGATGTAAAGACCAACCCTTTCTATTGGCCGACTCTCTCTCCAGCATTTAACACCTGCCATCGTTTCTACTTTTTGTTCCTTAGAAACTTGGCTGCTGTGGAAGGTTTTGATATTTGCGTACGCAACATCTATCGCCGCTTTCGCATCATCCGGGATAGTTGCTGCTATTTCAGAAATTTCTTCGAAACCTATAAAAAGGTCATGCAATTCTATCTTGTCGAACTGAAGTGCGTAGCTTCTTAGTGCGTCGTCGCCGCTGATTTTTACCTCCTGAACGATTTCAGAAACTCTAGCTTTGATACTTTCATCGTCTCCGAGTTGCCGCAGACAAAGTTGCTCAATATTTGCTTTAGATAAATCTTTATAACTGTAGATTTTCAATGTCTTATCTTTTATTGTTAACTATTGGTTAATGATAGAACAGCCGTTATGGCAGAACATTATGTTTTTAAGTGATGATTTTTTCGATTGGCATAACAACAATTCCTTGAGCTCCCGCAGCCTTAAGGCTATTTATCTTTTCCCAAAAATCGTGTTCTGTAATTACGGAATGGACTGCTACCCATTCCTCGTCAAATAGAGGAACTACAGTCGGACTCTTTACGCCGGGCAAAAGATCAACGACTTTTTGAAGGTTGGTTTTAGCAACATTCAGAACCACGTATTTTGTTTCTTTTGCTCTCATTACAGAGCGTATTCTTTGCAATAATTCCTGAACCTCTGGCAAGAGCTCTGATCCTTCTTTACCAATCAAAACAGCTTCAGATTTCATCACCTCAGCAAAAGGTTTCAGGCCATTACTCTTCAACGTTCCTCCAGTAGATACGATGTCACAGATGGCATCGCTCAGCCCTAAACCCGGACCAATTTCTACAGACCCGGAGATAGTTCTAACTTCTGCGTCGACATTGTTTTCTTTAAGGTATTTTTCCAGAATCATTGGGTAAGAAGTGGCTATTGCTTTACCACTTAACTGAGCGATTTCGGTGATCTGACTTTCGTTTGGAATAGCGATTTTCAGGGTACATTTTCCGAAGCCAAGCTTCTGCAAATAGGTAACCTCCGCGCCCGTCTCAACGATTACATTTTCACCAACAATACCAAGGTCGGCTATGCCATCTTGTACATATTCTGGGATATCGTCATCTCTTAAAAATAGGATTTCAAGAGGGAAGTTGGTAACTGTTGTGATTAAAGAGCTTTTGTAATTCTCGAAAGAAAGTCCACAGTTTTTAAGAATTTCTACTGATTTTTCGTTTAATCTACCCGATTTCTGGATAGCTATTTTGAGTGTTTTCAATTTGTGCTTTTTGAATTATTGAATGAAACATAAAAATTGGTCGGAAACAAGTTTTGAAGTACAAAACATTACATATACATCGCCAATTGGCGATGGTGCAAATGTAAGTGATGATTCAAAGAAGTAAACATTTTAATTTTTTTATGTCCTGTTTCAATAATGACAAGCATTATGAAGAGATGCAAATATAGTCATCCAAATGAGAAATCAAAAATTACTATGCAATACTTCCAGCTCATGCGCTTGAACTATTGCTATTTGTCGCAATATCTGAAAATGCGAGGTAGGCTTCTACTCGTTGATTCTGGTATTTGTTTGAAGCTCAAAGTCTACGTGCGAATTGCTTACTAAAATTCAGCTAACAAGACTTAATTTTTTAAAAATTTAGCATATTGAAAACCATGATGGCACTTAAATTGCTGTTTTCGTGCAAAATACATCTGTTGAAAAAAATACTACTTATTTCTACTGTTGTTTTGCTGCTGCTTTCTTCCTGCAAATGGTTTAGACAGACTCCTGAGATAGGTTTGCTATTAGAAAAACGCTTCAAAAACAAGTTGTATAAAGATTTTGATACAGCGGCATATAATCAGGTATTTATCGAACACTTTGATTCAGTTTCCAAAGAACTGTCCAATGTCAAAATATTGAAGGCCTTTTATCAAGTTGAAAGCCAGCGTCCGGTATGGATTCAAAAGTTCTATTTTAATGGAGAATTAGATAGTCTGAATAATTATATCTCTCGCAGCAGGGTACATGGTTATAACCCTAAGATATTTAATAGCGAAAAGCTGGACTTATTACTAAAAACTTTAGGCGCAAACCAGTTCAAGGACATAAGCGAGGTCTATCCCATAATTGCTGATTTGGAGCTTACAGCGACTGGATCTGCCATTAAGTATTATAATTTCGTAAACTTCGGAAGCTTAAACCCTAGAAAGTTATTTACAAGATATTATATTCCAGTGAAGCGACCAGATAGCACAAGTATTATGGTTGTGCTCAACACAAAGAATTTAACAAACCTATTAAAGGAGATTCAACCAACAACTAGATCATACATTTTGTTGCAGAAAGCTTTGGCCAGCTTCAAGCTGCTATCGTCTAAAGATCCACGTGCGATTATGACGGTGTTGGTTAATATGGAACGCCAACGCTGGAAACTTCCAAAGCTTGGAGATGAGTACGTTGAAGTCAATATTCCCGATTTTTCTCTGACATGGTTTAATAAAAATGATACGCTATCACACATGAATGTCTGCGTTGGTGGGAAAAGAGAGGATGATTACGCCGCTAAGATTCAGCAATTTCTTAAGACTAAAAATTTGGATGATAAGCCAAAAAATCATGAAACGCCAATATTATACAGTAAGTTCAATGCTATTCAGGTAAATCCGATCTGGAATATTCCATTAAGTATTGCAAGGAGCGAAATTTATTACATGGCCAGAAAAGATCCATATTACCTGTCAAATAATAACATTAAGGTATATTACAAAGGTCGGGAGATACTTGATCCAGACACGATTCAATGGGATAAGTATTCCAGAGAAAGGCTGCCTTTCCAGTTTAAACAAGGATCGGGGGATGGAAACGCACTAGGTAAGTTTAAGTTCATTTTTGATAACAATTCAAGCATTTACCTACACGATACGAATAATAAAATTGCCTTTAAATATTCAAATCGTGCCATCAGCCATGGATGTGTGCGGGTGGAGCGACCATTGGAGTTTGCAGAGAACCTGATTAAAGATAAAGTGGAATATGATATCTTAAGGATGGAGGTTAATCTGCCTCCTGTCGACACTACTAAAATGCAGCGTTACAAACGCAAACTAGCGAAAAAAGCAGATACAGTTAACACTTTCGAATTGAAACCAAAATGGTTCGGAGTCAAAAAACAGATCCCAATATTGATCAATTACCTTACAGCTTGGGCTCAAAACGGTGTACTGCAGATTAGACCCGACGTTTACCAACTGGATGAAACTTTATATGATGCAATGAGAAAATTCATGTAAATTTTCTACCTTTGGTTTTTAATGAATTTCCTATATCCAGGTTTTCTTTTTGCGCTGCTGACAATAGCCATTCCTATTGTAATTCACCTATTTAATTTCAGAAAATTTAAGAAAGTATATTTCAGTAATGTACAGTTTTTGAAAGAAGCTAAAGAGCAAAATTCCACTCGCGAAAAGCTTAAACATCTTCTGGTTTTGTTTAGCAGGATTCTAGCTATTATCTTTTTAGTACTGGCTTTCGCTAGACCGTTCTTTCCTTCTGGCAAGACCGTAAATCCTTCTCAAAGGAATGTTGTTAGCATTTACATCGATAACTCTTACAGTATGGAGACGGTAAATAAGGAGGGAAGCCTGCTGGATGAAGCTAAAAGAAAAGCAAAGGAGATTGTCGGTAGCTATGAATTAAGTGATCAATTTCAATTATTAACCAATGATTTTGAAGGCAGACACCAAAGATTCATGAACAAGGATCAGTTTGTTCAGCAATTGGAAGAAGTGAAAGTTTCTTCCACCAGCCGTTCTTTACAACAAGTAATAAATAGACAGCAGTCAGGTGCAAATAACAATGATATTATATGTTACCTGCTTTCTGATTTTCAAAAGAACTTTAGCGGAACACTACCAATCCGGGCAGACAGTTCTAGTAGACTAACTTTCATTAAGCTAAATGCCAACAGCTTGCCAAATATATCTGTAGATAGCATCTGGAGCCTATCTCCAATTCACCAACCTAATCAAAGCGAGCAAATTGTGGTTCGTCTTAAGAACTTCGGTGAAGAGGATGCGAAGGATGTCACTATTAAGCTTAGTTTGAATGGTCAGCAAAAGGCAATTCGTAATGTTGCAGTTCCTGCGGGAAAATCAATCACAGATACCCTGAGCTTTAGTGGACTTAATGCAGGATGGCAAAAGGGAATTCTAACCATAAAGGATTACCCTTTAACTTTCGACGATGAGCTCAACTTTAGCTTCAATGTGAACGCTGAGATGAATGTGCTTCATATTTACGGTAATCCCTCACAAAGCTACATCAAATCCTTATTTGCTGCTGATTCCTATTTCAAATTGACAGAAATGCCAGAAGGCAATGTAAAATATTCTACTTTTTCAGGTTATAGCCTGATCGTGGTGACGGGTTTGAAAGAACCATCCTCTGGACTGGCCCAACAGTTGAAATCATACGTCCAAAATGGTGGTAGTCTGATTGTGTTTCCGGACCTGAATGCTGGATCGGCGCATTACTCACCTTTTTTGACCGGCTTATCACTTCCCAAAGTGGGGCAGATAAATGCAGGAACTCCTGTTACCAGTACGCTGGATTTGAAAAACGAACTTTTTAAAAATGTGTTTGATCAGATTCCAAAAAACCTTGACCTGCCTACTGTGAGTCGGTATTTCAGTTATGTATCGCAGAATACATCATCTAGAGAAGATGTATTACAGCTTCCACTGAACAACTTTTTACTGGCGAAATACATTGTTGGTGCGGGTAAAATTTATTTGTCGGCAAGCTCATTGGATCCTAATGACGGGAATCTGGCCAGGCATCCGGTGTTTGTGCCTATAATGTTTAAGATCGCCTTTGGCAGCGCTAGAACTTTTCCCTTGTACTATACCACTGGAACGAGTGATGTATTGGAGATTAAGAAAATTAACCTACTCAAAAATCAGTCTCTTAAGCTGGTTTCCGATCAGTTCGAGGCAATTCCAGACCTTCGTCAAACACCTGCAAGTACCTTGCTTTATGTCGCCGATCAAATAAAAAAATCAGGTTTTTATAATTTAGAAAAGGGTGATTCGACTTTAGCGGTAATGGCATTTATTGATAACCGAATAGAATCAGATATGCATTATGCAAGCAATGTGGAATTGAGTAATCTCTTAGGAAAACAAAAGGTCAATATATTCAATTCAAGGAAAGACGCGCAATCATTGCAGGTGACTGCAAAAAGCAATAGTACAGAGCTATGGAAACTTTGCGTTATTTTAGCTTTAGTTTTTCTGGCCATTGAGATTTTACTGATCAGATTTTTTAATAATACAAAAAACTTAAAAACAGCATGAATCTTCTCATCACGGACGTTACAATTGTAGATCCTAATAGTCAGTTCAATCAAATGAACTGTGATTTAAGCGTAGAAAATGGAGTAATAACCGCTATCGGTAACGGTCTGTTGAAACGTTGCGAGAATGTTATCGATGGAAAAGGCTGCATCTTATCACCTGGTTTTTTCGACTTGAATTGCTCCATCGGAGATCCGGGATACGAGACCAAAGAGGACATTAATACTGCCACGGATGCAGCAAAAGCAGGAGGTTTCACAGGAATAGCTGTGTTGCCCAACACAAAACCTGTAGTACATTCTAAGGGAGAGGTGGAGTACATCATCAACCGTTCTAGGTACAACCTGGTTGATGTGCATCCAATTGGTGCGATCAGTCGTGATATGGAGGGCAAAGAGTTGGCCGAATTGTATGATATGCAACAGGCTGGCGCAGTAGCTTTCTCTGATGGGGGTAAGGCTATTGCAGATGATGGTTTCATGAGCAGGGCCTTGCAGTATGCTAAAGGATTTGATGGGCTTCTGATGGTTTACCCTGAAAATAAGTCTATCGCCGGCAAATCTCAGGTTAACGAAAGCGTAACAAGTGTATTGCTTGGAATGAAAGGATTACCCGCACTTGCAGAAGAGATGCAGGTGAGCAGGGATATTTTTCTAGCGACTTATCATAATACGCCAGTGCACATTAGCACTATTTCAACGGCTGGTTCTGTTTCATTACTTAAAAAGGCGAAAAAAGATGGTGTAAAAATCAGTTGTGATGTTGCAGCACATCACCTTGTTTTAACCGAAGACCTGTTGAATGATTTTGACAGTAATTATAAAGTTAAACCTCCGCTGAGAGGCAAAAGTGATATTAAAGCCTTAATAGCAGGTTTAAAGGATGGAACGATTGATGCTATAACCTCGCAACATCGTCCGCATGAGATTGAGTTCAAGGATGTAGAATTTGAGATCGCTGCTTTTGGAATAGTCGCCTTGCAAACCGTGTTGCCATTATTGCTTAAAGCAGGATTAGCTACAGAGTTGATTGCAGAAAAGCTAGCGATTAATCCGCGTAAGCTTCTTGGTTTAGAGGTTCCAGTTATTAAGGAGGGAGAATTAGCTAATTTTACGCTTTACAATCCTACAGAGAGTTGGACTTATAATTTGGAAAATAACTACTCTAAATCTGCGAATTCACCTTTATTAAACAAAACACTTACCGGTAAAATAAAGCTGGTTTATAACAACAAACAATTACAATCATATGGATAATCACGTAAAAGTTGCCCTAATTGCATCATTAGATAAGTTTGCAGAGGTATCAGGAACCGACTCGGTGAAACTTGAGGAATCATTAGTTGAGGTCTTTAGTAAAGACCTTGGTTTTCTTGAAAAAGTAGCAGAGTTTGATGAGGTATTTGATGAATTCCCCGCATTTGATGAGCTTCGAGAAGTGTTTTTTGATCTACTGATGATCAACTTCTTTGCGAATGATATCAAAAAACTTGAGGAAGATTATCTGGAAAGTGATGAATGGGCAGATATCGAAGAAGAAACAATTGAGAGGGGAACCGAACTATTGAACCTATTATTATATATAAATGAATGTCATGATGAGCGGATTAGTCCAGAGCTTGGCGACTTCTTGAAAGAATTCTTGTTGGTTGAAGAGGATGAGTTCCAGGATGAATTCCATATTTATGAAGACTTAATCAGTAACCAGCAATTGGTTGAATCGAGTATTGAGGACATTTGCGGTCACGCCGGCATGATTGAGATCAGTGAAGAAATGGAAGAGTTATTTGTGCCATTTATGGTGTTTTTCCATCAACCGAAATCAAGCATTCAGGTGATTAAAGAATTAGAAGAGTATAGTGCGAATAAAGAGTTTGATATTGCGGTTTATACATTAATTGCTAATTTTAACTTAAATTAACCAACCAAACATTATGGAAGAAAGACAAAAATTATTAAATGGCCTGTCGGCCAAAAATGGTTTAATCATTGCAGTGGTGAGCGTGGTCTTGTCGCTCGTGATTCACTTTATTGATCCATTGCTAGCTTATACGAGTATTTGGCTTGGCCTTGTATTGTTCGTGTTGTTTGTTGGACTGTTGGTTTATGCAGGGAAAACAGTTAGATCTGAGGTTGGCGGTTTTTGGTCTTTTGGAGAAGCTTTCAAATCCTTTTTAATTATGGGTTTGATTATTGCAGCGACATCTACTGTTTACAATGCAGTATTAATGACAGTGATAGATCCAGAGTTACCAGTTAAAGCTGGTGCCGCTATCGACGATAATACAGTGGCGATGATGAAAAAATTCGGGGCAGGACAAGACCAGATTGATGAAGCCATGGCAAAGGCAGGCAGTAATGCAGACAAGTTAAAGATTACCCCTAAAAATGTGGTTACAAGCTTCGGAATCTCCCTAGCGATCTATGGTGTATTCGCTTTAATCTTGGCAGCAATTATGAAGAAAAACCCACCCGTTAAGTTTACGGAAGAATAATAAATCCTTTAGATTGAAAAGGCCCGCTATGAAATTTCATAACGGGCCTTTTTTATGGTTATTAACTTCTTACAACTCTCTAACCCAAATGTTACGGAAACTCAGTGGCAAACTTGGATCGCCATGTGATTGTAACTTGATAGGAGACGGACCATGTGCTTTTCTATAAGCAGGATCACCAATGTATTGAGTTGGGCCTTTCAGTTCCGCATTATTCTGTACCAGAACACCATTGAAAAGTACGGTTACTCTGGCAGGCGTTTTAACTGACTGATCTGCGTTAAAAGTTGGTGCAGTCCAGATGATATCATATGCTTGCCATTCGCCTGGTTTGCGAGTTGGGTTAGCTAAAGGAACCAGTTGCTTGTAAATACTAGCAGCCTGGCCATTTGTATAGGTGTCATTTTTGTACGAGTCTAAGATCTGCAACTCGTAGCCGTCATCTCCTTTTCCGATTGAGGCAAGAAATAGTCCGCTGTTTCCTCTTCCCTGACCTTTGCCTTGGATATTAGCAGGAACCTGCCATTCGATGTGTAACTGGTAATTGTTGAATGCCTGTTTTGTCTCGATGTTTCCTGACTTTTTATTTATAGTAAAAACATTGTTTGCAACAGTCCATGCCGCGGGCTGGGTTCTATCGTTGGTCATCACCCATTTGCTCAAATCTTTACCGTCGAATAAAATCACAGCATCAGAAGGAGCTGTAAGTGTAGCCTCTTTAGTTGTCACAACTGGAGGTACTGGTGTGTAAAACTCTGTCTGTTCAGGTTTGGTTTTCTCTTGCGCATTCGCCATGTTCATTCCTGCAATCATCAAGGAAGCAACAAATAAGCTTTTAGGAAAGTTCGTCATTGTGTGTTTTTAAATTATGGTTATATGTAAAGTTATAAAAAAACAGAATATTATAAAGCTTTTACCTGTTTCACTATTACACAAGCAAATATCATACAAAGTACCGAAGATTTTCTTAAAAGAGAAATCAATCATCGGATCTACAAAGCGGCTTTACAAATGGTTCATTCTTTTTTTGCTTATAATTAGCCTCAGTTTAAAATCAACGAAGAACCAAACTGTGAAGCATTCTGTCATTTAGCGGATCACAAATATTTTATCTAAGTTTGCAGATCGAATTAAGCTTTGTAATCACACATGGATATTTCTGTTGTCATCCCGTTATATAATGAAGACGAATCGCTGCCTGAACTGACTGCCTGGATTGCAAAAGTGATGGATGAGCATCACTTCTCTTATGAGTTGCTTTTTGTTGACGATGGTAGTACCGACAACTCTTGGGTAGTGATAGAGGAACTAAAACTTCAATACCCTTCCTTAAAAGCTATTAAGTTTCGTAGAAATTATGGTAAGTCGGCAGCACTAAATGTGGCTTTCGAAGCTGCGCAAGGTGAGGTTATCATCACGATGGACGCAGACCTTCAAGATAGTCCGGATGAAATTCCAGAATTGTATAGAAGGATTAGAGAAGAGAAATTAGACCTGATCTCTGGCTGGAAAGCTAAACGGTATGATCCCTTAAGTAAAACAATACCTACAAAAATCTATAACGCTGCCACAAGACGTATGTCTGGCATTCATAATCTTCATGATTTCAATTGCGGCCTTAAAGCTTACCGTAAAGAGGTTGTTAAGAACATTGAAGTGTATGGTGAAATGCATAGATATATCCCAGTAATTGCTAAATGGGCAGGATTTACTAAGATTGGAGAACAGATAGTTGAACACCGAGCTCGGAAATATGGCATCACCAAGTTTGGAATGAGTCGGTTCGTTAACGGATTACTTGACTTATTATCTATCTTCTTTGTGGGAAAATTCGGTAAGCGTCCAATGCACTTTTTTGGGACCATGGGTGTCTTGAGTTTCCTGATCGGAACATTTTTGGCAATTTGGCTTATAGCTGTTAAATTGTATGACATTTCTATGGGTATCCCATTGAAACGAGATGTAACAGACCAACCCTTGTTTTATATCGCATTAGTCGCTATCATTCTGGGGTCACAACTGTTCCTGACTGGCTTCGTTGCTGAATTAGTTTCCAGAAGCGCCCCTGAACGTAACCAATACCTCATAGAAAAAGAGATTATTTAATTCAATGTTCTTTTCGATAATCATTCCCATTTATAACCGTCCACAGGAAATTGACGAGCTGCTAAATAGCCTCAGTAAACAGACCTATTTGCAATTTGAGGTACTTATTATAGAAGATGGTTCTACTAATGATGCTAAAGCGGTAGTCGCTAAATATGAAAGCTTACTGGACGTCAGGTATTTCGAGAAAGCTAACTCCGGACAAGGCTTTGCAAGGAATTATGGTTTTGAAAGGGCACGCGGCGACTTCTTTGTAATCTTTGATTCGGATTGCCTTATACCATCGGACTACCTTGAAACTGTAAGGGACTACTTGTTCGAGCACAATCTGGATGCCTATGGCGGTCCAGATGCTGCTCATGATAGTTTTACTCCGGTGCAGAAAGCAATTAGCTATGCTATGACCTCGCTCTTCACAACAGGGGGTATCAGGGGTAATACCAAGCATATTGGTCAATTTCATCCCAGAAGCTTTAATATGGGAGTATCAAGGGAAGTATTTGAGAAAGTGGGAGGATATATCCTGACCAGATTGGGGGAAGACATAGAGTATAGCATCAGGATCCATGAAAATGGATTTAAGATTGGGTTGATCCCAGGAGCGAAAGTTTTCCATAAGCGGCGCACCAGCTTTCTGCAGTTCTATAAACAAACACACTTTTTCGGAAGGGCAAGAATAAATATTTATAAACATTTCCCGGCAGAACTAAAATTAGTCCACTTCTTTCCAGCAGCATTTACATGTGCTGTGATATTTACCTTATTAATGAATTGTTTTTACGCACCTTTGGCGTATGTCTGCAACTTCATAATGTTGGTATACTTTATGTTGATATTTTTTCACTCCTGGCAAACTAACAAATCATTTAAAGTTGCATTTTTGAGCATCATTGCTTCATTTATACAGCTAACTGCTTACGGATTGGGGTTTATGCAGGATTTTATAAAAAGAGTAGTATTTAAACAATAATGATAGATTTTTTAAAAGAGAGCACATTTGCGGTCAACGAGGTGATTAGCAAGGCCTGGCAGGTAACTAAAAGGAATTACTTTTCCATTGCCACGCTTTCCTTTCTCATGTTCATTACTTCGTCTGCTTCAGGATTGATGGCCTTCTTTCTAAAGGATGTCCACTGGGCAATGCGAGCTTTAATGGCTTTCATCTTTATCATGTTTTTCTTTACGATCAACCTTTCACTTTTCAAATATATTTTCCATTTGTTGGACGATGAAGATCATGACGTAAGCATTGTAAGCACTATTCCTACAAGGCAGCAGATCATCCGCTTTTTGGTTGCAACATTGTATTTCATTCTTTGTATTGTAGGCGTATATTCTGTCGTTATGGTTTTAGGGCTTCCATTTGTTTATGCCGGTATTGATTTGCAGAAGGTATCAAGTGTTGCTATCCCGGTTGGATTAGTCGCTATTTTTATTACCTGGATCAGGATTTCTTTCTTCCCCTTCTTTATAATAGACAAAAACTTGACGTCCTTCGCATCCATCAAATATAGCCTTGCGACGACTAAAGGAAATTTTACTAAAATACTTTTACTCTTACTAGTTTTAGGAGGGTTCCATTTATTAAATCTTTTCTTTAGCTTGGTTCATTGGCCATTTGTAGCCTTCTTCGTAAATATTCTCAGTTCTTTTATTATTGTTCCGCTTTCAAGTGTCGCCTTAACTATTGCCTATCGTAAAATGATGGTAGAGTCTCAGGTAGAAGGTGAACCAGACATTATTCATAACCTGATTTAGATCCTCATGGGCATAAAAGCAGCGTTAAGTAAACCGTTTGCTGCCTTTGTTTTAAAAGGCATCAATAAATGGAAAAAGAATGCAGTTGCGGCACAGAAAGATATGCTAGCTATGCTAGTAGAAGAAGCAAAAGATACCGCTTTCGGGAAAGACCATAAATTCTCATTGATTAAAGACTACAACGATTTTAAAAAGCAGGTTCCAATCCGGGATTATGAAGATCTTCGTCCATATGTAGATAGGGTAATTGCTGGAGAAGCCGATGTGCTTTGGAAAGGAAAGCCACTTTATTTCGCCAAAACCTCAGGTACTACATCCGGAGTAAAATACATCCCGCTTTCCAAAGAATCCATACCTGAACATGTAAAGGCTGCCAGAAATGCTTTGCTAAGTTACATTCATGAAACGGGTGATGCTTCCTTCGTGGATGGTAAGATGATTTTCTTACAGGGAAGCCCTAGACTTACAAAAAAAAATGGGATTGATATAGGGAGATTATCTGGCATTGTAGCGCATCTTGTTCCAGCGTATCTACAGAAAAATAGACTTCCTTCCTATGAAACTAATTGTATTGAAGATTGGGAAAAAAAGGTGGACGCGATCGTTGAGGAAACCTATAGGGAAGACTTGCGGCTTATTTCGGGTATTCCGCCATGGGTACAGATGTATTTTGATAAGCTTAGTGATAAGTCGGGAGGTAATAAAATAAAAGACGTTTTTAAGAACTTTAGCTTGTTTGTCTATGGTGGTGTCAATTACGAACCCTATCGGGCGAAAATTGAGAAGAGTATCGGTAGAAAAATTGCAACAATTGAAACCTATCCGGCTTCAGAAGGATTTATAGCTTACCAGGATAGCCAATCTGATAGAAGTCTTTTGCTGCTAGTAAAAGCGGGGATGTTTTACGAATTTGTTCCTGCAGATGAGTTCTACCATAAAAACCCAACCAGACTTAACCTTGGCGAGGCTAAACTTGGAATAAACTATGCATTAATCCTGAATTCAAATGCCGGACTATGGGGTTATAGTTTGGGAGACACTATTAAATTCGTCTCGTTAAATCCTTATAAAATCATGGTAACTGGCAGGATCAAGCATTTTATATCCGCTTTTGGAGAGCACGTAATTGGAGAAGAAGTGGAGCATGCCTTATTAAGTGTTGCAAACGAAGAGCATGTCGGAATCACAGAATTTACTGTAGCGCCTCAGATAGAGACCAAGGTAGGAGAACTCCCCTACCACGAGTGGTTTATCGAGTTTTCAAATCCGCCTAAAGACCTGGAGACTTTTAGTAAAAAAGTAGATGAGGCATTGCAGAAGAAGAATATTTATTATTTTGACCTGATTGAGGGGAAAATCCTCCAACCCTTGATTGTCCGTTCGCTGCAAAAGGATGCTTTTGTGAATTACATGAAAGGACAGGGGAAGCTTGGTGGACAAAATAAAGTGCCAAGACTATCGAATGATAGAAAGATTGCAAATGATTTAAGTAGCTATCAAATTTGAAGAATATATCCATTTTAGGTTCAACAGGTTCTATTGGAACCCAGGCCTTGTCTGTAATAGAAGCACATCCTGATCTCTACCGGGTTTGTGCAATCACAGGGCAGTCAAATGCTGATCTGCTGATCAGTCAGGCGTTAAAATTCAAACCGGAACTGGTGGTTATTTGTGATTTAGACCTTTACCATGAGGTGAAAGCTGCGTTGGCACATACTGCAACAAAAGTACTCGCAGGTGTTGATGCACTTTGTGAAGCAGCAAGCCTACCTCAAGCTAATCTTGTGCTGACCGCAATTGTAGGCTCGGCGGGTTTAAAACCAACAATTGCTGCGATAAAAGCAGGAAAAGACATTGGGTTAGCAAATAAGGAAACGCTGGTTGTTGCTGGAGACCTAGTGATGCGTCTTGCGAAAGAATTTGGCGTGAAGGTCATTCCCGTGGATTCAGAACACTCTGCCATTTTTCAATGTCTGGTAGGAGAGGAGCTAAATTCTGTAGAAAAGATTTACCTTACTGCTTCGGGTGGACCTTTTAGGGGAAAGGATCGGAACTTTCTGCAAACAGTCACTAAAAATGAAGCATTAAAGCATCCCAACTGGGTAATGGGTGCGAAGATCACTATTGATTCAGCCTCATTAATGAACAAGGGATTGGAGGTGATCGAAGCGAAATGGCTATTCGATCTCGAAGCAGATCAAATAGATGTCATCGTACACCCCCAGTCGATCGTACATTCGTTGGTACAGTTTAATGACGGGTCGATGAAGGCACAGATGGGGCTACCTGATATGAAGTTGCCCATCCATTATGCTTTTGCGTACCCTGGTAGAATAAGCAGCGATTTTAAACGTTTCAACTTCATGGATTACCCAGAGCTCACGTTCTCACAGGCAGACGCCACAACTTTTCGCAATTTAGACCTTGCCTATCAAGCATTGAGGAAGGGCGGGAACATGGCTTGTATTGTCAATGCGGCAAATGAAGTTGTAGTAAGTGCATTTTTGAGAGATCAAATTGGCTTCCTGGAGATGAGTGATGTGATAGAATCCTGCATGAACAAGGTAGAATTTATCGAAAAGCCGAGCCTGAATAATTATTTAGAAACGGATGCGCATACACGTATATTTGCGCATCAATTAGTAACAAAACAAGTTAAGTAGAATCAAAATAAGAATATTAAATAATATATGAGCGGACTGATTATGGCGGCCCAGTTACTTCTGGGGTTATCGATACTAGTTATTTTACATGAGTTAGGACATTTTATTGCGGCACGTGCCTTTGGTATTAAAGTAGAAAAATTCTACCTTTTTTTTGATGCCTGGGGAGTTAAACTTTTCAGTTTTAAAAGAGGAGATTGCGAATACGGAATCGGTTGGTTGCCATTGGGAGGATATGTGAAAATCACTGGCATGATCGATGAATCGATGGATACTGAGGCCATGGCTTTACCACCACAACCTTGGGAATTCAGGTCTAAACCAGCCTGGCAACGCCTTATTGTAATGTTAGGTGGGGTATTTGTAAATATTGTGGTTGGAATCCTGATCTTCTGGATGCTTACTTTTAAGTATGGCGAGACTTTCATTCCTAATAACTCCGTAATTGGTATTAATCCGGGTATTATCGGTAAAGAGATCGGATTACGGGTGGGTGATAAAGTAGTTGCCATAAATGGCAAAAAGGTTATTCAATTTGATGAGTTGATCAGTTCTAAAGTATTGCTTGGTAACACTACACTTACTGTTTTGCGTGACGGGAAGGCGATGGATATCAAGGTTCCTGATAATATACTGAATAGAGTTTCTGATTTAGGGCCTGAGGAATTTATTAGCAGAATGCCATTAGGGACATCAACACTTGATAGCATCGCTCCTGGAAGAACTGCTGAAAAAGTAGGGTTGAAGAAAGGCGACAGAATTACCGCTATTAATGATTTGCCTGTAAAATATGATGCTGAAGTAAGGTCAATAATTCCAAATTATAAAAGTAAAACTGTTAAAATTGATGTTGTTCGCGGTACTGAAAAATTGAGTTATAGTTTGCCATTGGACACATCAGGTGCAATGGGCGTCATATTCAGGGCCAATGAGTTTAAAGAAGAAACTGTAAAATTTGGTTTCTTTGAATCACTGCCTTTAGGCGCGAACCAAGCTTGGAGAGTATTTAGCGACAATGGAAAGGGAATCTGGAAAGTATTAACAGGTAAGGTCAAAGCGAATAAGGCATTCTCAGGCCCCGTAGAAATCGCAAGAAAAGTTTATGGAGGAGAGTGGGTATGGAAAAGGTTTTGGGCTGCAACAGGCTTTATTTCGATCGCATTGGCTTTTATGAATCTGCTTCCTATTCCCGCCTTGGATGGTGGTCATGTAGTCTTCTTGTTGGTAGAGATGGTGAAAGGAAAACCACTTGGAGATAAATTTATGGAGCGTGCACAAATTGCTGGTTTCGTAATCCTCCTTTCCTTAATGGTTTTTGTGCTTGGTAATGACATCTTTAAGGCTGTTATGCATTAGACTATGATAGATTACTTTGAGTTCTATGGATTACCCATAAGCTTTAATCCAGATACCGTGCTCGTTAAACAGAAGTTCTATGAGTTTAGCAAAAAGTATCACCCTGATTTCTTCATTAATGAATTGGAGGAGAAGCAGGCTGAAGTTTTGGAGAAGAGCACGGTAAATAACAAGGCCTATCAGATATTAAGCGATCCTCAGAAACGGTTGCCATATATTTTAGAATTAAAAGGGCAGCTGTCAGAAGGAGAACACTATAAATTGCCTCAAGATTTTTTAATGGATATGATGGACATTAATGAAACATTGATGGACTTACAATTCGATCCCGATGCTGAAAAGCTCTCGGCAGTTAAAGTAGATGTTTCAGCTTTTGATCAGGGCATTCAAAAGGAGATAGATTCCCTTACAGATTCATTTGAAAGCAAGTCTGAAGCTGAACAGGCTATTCTTTTAGCTGCGGTGAAGGATCTTTATTATAGAAGTAAATATTTGTTAAGGATAAAAGAAAGTATAGTCAAGGCTTCTGCCTTATAAACAATGATCGATATGGGAAAATATATAAGTGTGTTAGAAAACAAGTTTGTATTAATAGGCCTTATTATATTCTCTGTATTAACTATTTATAAGTTCGGCAAATGCATGGGGGAATTCCTTTATTATATTACGAACTAACAGTTGGCAATCATATGAGTACATTAAAGATGTTTAGAAATATAGCAGTAGCAGAAGGTATATCCTATATCGCCTTAATTTTTATTGCTATGCCACTAAAGTATTTTGCTGATATGCCATTAGCGGTGAAATACACTGGCTGGGTACATGGATTGCTTTTCGTATTGTACATGATCTTTTTGATAATGAGCTGGATGGAGTACAAATGGAACTTCAAAAAGGTATTCTTGATTGGCGGCGCATCATTACTTCCTTTTGCTCCATTTTGGGTGGATAAAAAGTTGAAAGAAGATAATTCAAATAAATCTTGGTAATTGTGGATTCAATGAATACATTTGCATCCCGCTTATAAGCAAATGCCCAGCTGGCGGAATTGGTAGACGCGCTGGTCTCAAACACCTGTGGGAAACCGTGCCGGTTCGACTCCGGCGCTGGGTACGGCCCCTTTTTACGCAAGTAAAGAGGGGTTTTCTTTTAAAAACTTCCATA
>JACMPF010000018.1 GCA_014377665.1 Pedobacter sp.
ATTGTGGCAAGTACTATAGGTGGCGCTTCTAAAGCCCAGACTAAAGTCTGGCACGTCTCCGGAAACGGAAAGGACTCAAATTCTGGCATTTCGGCTAAGAACGCCTTCCGAAGTCTTCAAAAGGCAGCCGAACTGACCATGCCTGGGGACACAGTAATTATCGATAATGGGATTTACAATGATGCTAACTTTACCAACGGGAGTTCGGTGGTCAATATTTACCTATCGGGAAAACCGGGGGCTTATATTACGTGGAAAGCAAAGGCAGGTAGCCATCCACTGATAAACCCTTCAAAGTGGGGAGGAATCACTGTGACGGCTTCTTATATTGAACTTAAAGGGCTGACCGTGTTGGGAATGAACGATAGCATTACCCTGTTGGATGGAATAACTGATTCTAAAAATAAGGTTCCTGATCCAAGGTATAACACCAATGGAATTATAATAGAGGGCAGGAAAAATCGAGCAGATAGTAAGCCTCATCATGTCACTGTGAGCAAGTGCATAGTTGGTAAATGCCCTGGTGGGGGGATTGTCGGACTTGAAGCAGATTACCTCACCATCGAAGATTGTGACGTTTACGAAAATGCCTGGTACATGCGTTATGCAGGCTCAGGCATCACCACCCTTAACAACTGGGCTTTTGACGAGAAACCGGGGTATCATATCATAATTCAAAGAAATCGGGTATGGAACAATAAAACACTCGTACCATGGGAAAGAACTGGTAAACTGAGTGATGGGAACGGAATTTTGTTAGATGTAACCGACCAAGAGCAAGGGTCAACAAACCCGAATGGCGATGCGGTGTTAAATACTTCTGCCGACTCTCTAAACAAACAGACAGTATTACCTAAAAATAAGAGGCCTGAGTGGAAGGGAAGGGCATTAATTGCCTACAATCTAAGTGCCTTTAATGGTGGCTCAGGTATACATACCTTTCGTACCTCGCATGTTGATATCATAAACAATACAACTTATTGGAATGGTCAAATTGTAGGTTATCAAGAGCTTTTCCCAAACCAATGTGAAGATATCGTTATCTTAAATAATATTATAATTCCCCGTCCAGGTGGAAAGGTGACATCTAACTATAAGAACAGATTAATCAAGTGGGACTATAACATGTATGCTAACTCGCAACAGGTATTAGTTGGTGAGCACGATATCGTAGCTGATGCATTATTAATAAGACCAAAGATCGCGGTAACCGAAGGCAATTTTAGACCAGGCGCAAAAAGTCTTGCTATCGGTTCTGGAACAACAATACTTAGATTTGAACGAGATTTAGAGGGACGCTATTTATCCCGGGATAAGTCCATTAGTCGAGGAGCTTACAACAACTGATAGGACTTAATTCAATTATTATTTATTTTCATGCAAAAAGTGATTTAACAAATATGTTCGGTTTCCAGTCTTTTTAAAAAGAAAATAATCATAGTACCGCTACTCATATTGTCGAGCTGTGTTTTTGCGCAGCAGACTGTTTCTTCTACCAGAGATGTGATCCCAGAATTTATATACACTTTCCCTTTGTCGGTGTGTTAAAAGCAAAGTCTGTTAGTGAGATCGATTCCTCTAATTGGTTAAAAGGCTGTGAAACATTAGATCGGGATTACGCCAATTATGAAGAATATAAACAGTTCTTGGAACCGCTAGGCATAAAAAGGATTAGACTAAAGGGGGTAAGTAAGAAATGATAAGCATCACATGATAAGGAGATTATGGTCAAAGAAGAATGCTTAAAAGAGATGGATCTTTATATTAAACTACTCGCGCTATGAGCAAATCTAATCTCCTATTTCTTCTTGTCTTTTTTCTGGGCTGCAAGAAAAAGCAAAATACCATAAAACCTGTTCTATCAGCAATAACCGAATCCGTATATGCCTCCGGTGTGTTAAAAAGTGAGGCGCAATACCAGGCCTTTTCTAGCGCGAACGGTGCCATCAAGGATATATACTTAAAGGAAGGAGCAAGTGTCGAAATAGGCACTCCAATATTATCCATTATGAACGATCTACAGTTGCTAAATACCGAGAATGCGAAGTTTGCTGAACAATATGCCGCATTATCCAATAATCAGGGTAAACTTACGGATGCAAGAAGTCTGATCACAATGCAGTTGCGCAAAATGAAAAATGATTCGCTACTATTAAAGAGGCAACAGAACGTCTGGGAAAGTGGCGGCGGTACCAAGGTTGAACTGGAGCAAAGAGGATTGGATTATGAAGCCTCAAAAGTTGCCTATCAGACAGCTATGTCGAAGTTCGACGAACTGAGAAGACAACTTGATTTTGCAGCACTTCAATCGAAAAAGAACCTGCAGATTTCAAAGAAATTAGCAAGTGATTTTACACTGAAAAGTGAAATAAGTGGTGTTTTATATCAACTCTACAAAAAAACAGGAGAGTCAGTTAACCCACAGATGCCATTGGCGTTGCTAGGAAGCAACAGAAAGTTCGTAATTGAAATGCAGGTTGACGAGAGAGATATTTTCAAGGTCGTGAAGGGGCAACTGGTTTTAGTAACGCTTGACAGCTATCCTGGGAAAGTATTTGAGGCAAACGTTACGACAATCTCACCTATGATGAACGAATCTTCTAAAACCTTTCTAGTGTCAGCTGCTTTTATAGATCCGCCAAAAGCGTTGTATCCGTTTATAAGTTTTGAGGCGAATATTATTATCCAAACCAAGCCAAAAGCAATGTTGATCCCGATTAGCTATCTTTTAAATGATTCAACGGTGCTCCTTAGCAACGGTAAAGTGACTAAAATTAAAATAGGGTTAAAAGATTATAAAATGGTAGAGGTACTCAATGGTATTTCAGCAACTGATGAGCTTGTAAATCCTATCCAATGAATCTAAAATTAATATTGGATATCGCTTTTTCGCTACTAAGGGCGCGCTGGTCGCAGACTTTGGTAGCGGCTATTGGGGTTACCTTCAGTATTACCATGTTTATTGCTTTGCTCAGTTTTATGTCTGGCCTAAACGATCTGCTGGATGGGCTAATGTTGAATAGAACACCACATGTACTTTTGTATAATGAAATCAAACCAGCGCTTCGGCAACCGGTTCAGCGATCTCTGAAGTACCAGAATAGTTATCATTTTATCAGTTCAATTAGGCCTAGTAAGTCATTGCCACAGATCCATAACAGCATTGCTATTATTGAAGCGTTACATCATGATAAAAGAGTGCATGGCGTTGCACCTAAAGTGTTTGTACAGGTTTTCTACAACGTGGGTACAGTCCATTTAACAGGAGAAATTAATGGTATTTCGCCAGCAGATGAGAACAAGTTGTTTTCATTTGCCGATTATGTAACTGAAGGAAACTATATGGACCTTAACATCATTCCAAATAGTATCATACTTGGAAAAGGTGCGGCAGAAACCATGTTGATTGCCCGGGGAGATGCGGTAGAGGTTACCACAGTCAGGGGCGATCGCTTACGACTCAAGGTAGTTGGCTTTTTCCAATCTGGAATCTCACAAATAGATAAACTGCAAAGCTACGTCTCAGTAGCAACGGCTCAAAAGTTACTTGGCGAATCAAGTAACTACATCACTGATATACAATTGAAGCTCCACGATATGAAGCAAGCGCCATTCTTGGCAAAGGAGTTCGAAAAGCGTTATGACTTGGATGCACTAGATATCCAAACCGCAAACTCGCAGTTTGAAACTGGTAGTTTTGTGAGGACAATCATTTCTTATGCGGTCGGTATTACCTTATTGGTGGTTGCCGGATTTGGAATATATAATATTCTGAATATGATGATTTATGAAAAAATGGATGCTATCGCCATACTAAAAGCTACGGGTTTTTCTGGCAAAGATGTGAAGCTTATATTTTTGGCCATATCATTGTCCATTGGTGTATTTGGAGGAATTACCGGACTTATTTTCGGTTTTGGGTTATCAGAACTTATTGACCAAATGCCCTTTGAAACTGCTTCATTACCAACGGTAAAAACCTATCCCATACATTACGATCCGTTTTTCTATCTCATCGGGGGTGTTTTTTCTGTAGTCACGACCTATTTAGCAGGATCATTTCCGGCACGAAAGGCCAGTAAGGTAGATCCGGTCGAAATCATAAGAGGAAAGTAGCAATGAAAGATAAAATTTTAGAAGCGGTAAACATTAACAAATACTTTCACGATCCGGTTAACATAGAGGTGTTGAAAGGTATCAGCTTTCATTTAGAGAGGGGCGAATTTGCATCTATTATCGGAAAATCTGGATGTGGTAAATCTACACTGCTTTATATCCTGTCTACTATGGACACAGATTTTCAGGGAGATCTGCTAATAGATAATATAAGCATGAGGAATAAAAAAGAGACGGAACTTGCCTTGGTGAGGAATGAAAAGATAGGTTTTGTATTTCAGTTTCATTACCTTTTGAATGAATTTTCTGTTCTTAGAAATGTAATGCTGCCTTGCGAAAAGTTGGGCAAAATCTCTCTGCAGGAGATTGAAAGCAAAGCCTATGAAAAGCTAAAGATCCTCGGTATTGCTGACGAAGCGTTAAAGAAGCCTAACCAATTGTCGGGCGGAGAGAAGCAGCGGGTTGCAATTGCCCGTGCCCTTATTAATGATCCTTTAATCATCATGGGAGATGAACCTACTGGAAATCTTGATCGGAAAAACGCTGAGGTCGTCTTTGATATCTTCGCAAGATTAGCGACAGAATATCAACAATCGTTATTGATTGTTACACACGATAATGATTTTGCCAACAAAACACATCGGATTATTGAAATGGAAGATGGGGTAATTACCTCAGATAAGTCCCGCAGATGCTAGGCTGTTACATTTAACGCGGTGCAATAATGCTTGCTGGGCCGCGACTATGTTCAAATCTTTACCTTGCCATAATTCTAAAGCCGGTTGTTGCAATGCCCTTCCAAAGGAAAAACTAAGGTTCCATGGCAGATCTGATCCGTAATCTCTATTCATCGCATTCAATCTGGCCGAAGCAAGTTCAGCCGGTTGCCCACCTGATAGAAATACAATTCCTGCAACTGTATCTGGTACAACATCTAAAAGACATTTAACAGTGGCTTCGGCCACAACAGGAACCGGGTCGTTAAACATAGCTTCTAGTCCCGGTAGTATCATATTCGGTTTCAAAAGGATGCCTTCCAGTGAAACACGTTGCTTATACAGTTGTTCAAACACGACCTGAAGCAATCGACTTGTTACAGTCATACAGCGTAGCAGGGAGTGCCCGCCGTTCATCAAAACTTCAGGTTCTACAATGGGCACGAGCCCTACTTCCTGGCACATTGCAGCATAGCGGGCTAAGGAATGTGCATTGGCTTCTATACAGCCTTCACTTGGAATACGATCTCCAATAGTAATCACTGCCCGCCACTTTGCAAAGCGTGCACCCATCTCACTGTATTCGACCAATCTACTGCGTAAACTGTCCAAGCCTTCTGTTACCTTTTCTTCTGGAAAGCCTGCCAACTGTTTAGCACCAAGGTCAACTTTTATCCCAGGTATAATGCCTGCATCAGTTAGCACTTTTATAAATGGGGTGCCATCTGCTGTTTGCTGTCTGATGGTTTCGTCGAACAAAATCGCTCCGCTGATCCCTTCGTTAAGCTGAGGTGTGGTAACGAGCAGTTCCCGATACTTTCGTCGCATTTCTACAGTTTGCGGTATACCTAATGCCGCAAAACGTTTATTGCAGGTGCCAAAACTTTCGTCCATGGCTAACAATCCCTTATGACCAGCCATAAGAGATTTTGCAGTTCTAATCAGCTGTTCAGATATCATTAATATTGTTCCATTTCCAATTTAATATTTCGGGCATATCCTCTCCGTGTTTATTTATGAAGTGCTTATGCTCGATCAATTTATCCTTCATAATCTGTTTAAGATAGTCCCCTTTAGCGCCCAGGTTGGCTACACGGTCAACAACATCCTGCACCAAATTAAATCGGTCTAGTTCATTTTGCACCCGCATATCAAAGGGAGTGGTGATGGTGCCTTCCTCTTTGTACCCTCTAACGTGCAAATTGCGATTCTTGCGACGATAAGTTAGGCGATGCACCAACCAGGGATATCCATGAAACGCAAAAACAATATGTTTATCTTTTGTAAATAGCGAATCATAATCCTGATCACTCAAGCCATGCGGATGTTCACTTGCAGATTGCAATTTCATCAGATCGACAACATTAACCACCCTTATCCTTAAATCTGGTAAATGTTCTCGCAGAATGGATACGGCTGCTAATACCTCTAGTGTTGGCGTGTCTCCGCAACTGGCCATCACTACATCTGGTTCTGATTCCTGATCATTACTAGCCCATTGCCAAATGCCAATGCCTTCGGTGCAATGAACCACAGCCGCGTCAATAGTTAACCACTGCGGCAATGCATGTTTTCCTGCGACAACAACGTTTACATAATTCCTGCTTCGCAAACAATGGTCAAAAATCGAAAGGAGACAATTGGCATCAGGTGGTAAGTAAACGCGTACAATATCTGCTTTCTTATTAATTACATGGTCGATAAAACCGGGATCCTGGTGAGTGAAACCATTATGGTCCTGTTGCCAAACATGAGAAGATAGTAAGTAATTTAATGAGGCTATGCTACGCCTCCATGGCAATTCCTTAGTTACTTTCAACCACTTGGCGTGCTGACTAAACATGGAATCCACGATCCTAATAAAAGCTTCATAACTATTGAAAATCCCGTGTCTCCCTGTCAGCAGGTAACCTTCTAACCATCCTTGACACTGATGCTCGCTAAGCTGAGCATCCATTATCCTTCCTGATGGTGCCAAATATTCATCGTTCTCTGCTGTTTTGGCATCCCATTGGCGATTACTTGCTTTAAAAACGGCTCCCAATAAGTTGGAAAGCGTTTCGTCTGGTCCAAATACACGGAAATTCTCCTGGTTAAAATCGATGATATCTTTTAAAAAATTTCCTAAAACGGTGGTGTCTCCAGCCTGCACTGCACCTGCTGAGGTGATATTCAAGGCATGCCGCCTAAAATCGGGCATTTGAAGATCGCGTAACAGTAATCCACCGTTGGTGTGCGGATTAGCGCCCATGCGCCTGTTACCTATCGGAGCCAATTCTGCAAGTTCCGATCTCAATGCGCCATTTTCATTGAACAATTCTTCTGGTCTGTAGCTTTTCATCCAGCTTTCCAATTGGCCTAGATGTTCCGGATGTTTTGCGTCTACCAAAATCGGTACCTGGTGAGAGCGGAATGTTCCTTCATTAGGTAATCCATCAACTTCTTTGGGTCCAGTCCATCCTTTTGGTGATCTCAAAACAATCACTGGCCAACGAGGACGAGTATTATCGTTATTGTCTCTCGCATTTTGCTGATATTTCTTGATATCGTTGATAGCCTTATCTAATATTCCAGCCATTAGTTGGTGCATCGTTTCAGGATCGTCTCCCTCAACAAAATATGGCGTCCAACCACAACCCTCTAGAAACTTTTCTAATTCCTCATGTTCAATTCTTGCAAGAATAGTGGGGTTGCTTATTTTGTATCCGTTTAAGTGTAGTATGGGTAAAACTACTCCATCAGTAATTGGGTTTAAAAACTTATTTGAATGCCAGGCGGTTGCCAGTGGCCCAGTTTCGGCTTCCCCATCACCAATTACACAGGCTACAATGAGGTCTGGATTATCAAAAGCGGCACCAAAGGCGTGACTAAGCGAATAACCCAGCTCACCACCTTCATGGATTGAGCCTGGGGTAGTAGGTGCTACATGACTGGAAATACCACCGGGGAACGAGAATTTAGTGAACAGTTTTTTCATCCCAGCTTCATCTTGCGTGAAATCTGGATAAACCTCACTCCAGGTACCTTCCAAATAAACATTTCCAACTATTGCAGGACCCCCGTGACCAGGACCTGCAACATAGAACATATCCAGATCGTATTTCTTAATGATGCGGTTCAAATGCACATATATAAAATTTTGTCCGGGTGTTGTACCCCAGTGTCCAACCACCAGAGGTTTAACATGGAGGAGTTTTAAAGGCTCACGCAAAAGCGGATTATCATACAGATAAATCTGGCCGACAGAAAGGTAGTTCGCTGCTCGCCAATAGGCATCCATCTTATGTAATAATTCTGGCGATAATGTTTCGACCTCAGGATTGATTAATATTGGTTCCATTGTATTTTAATTTAATATTGTGATTTGTCAAGCTAAACCGAATTCCTTTAATTTGGCAACCGTAGTATCGTAATCACTATGGCTGATTCCCTTTATTCCAAAACCTTCAGCAATTCCAACAAACATAGGCTGATTATCTATGTAAAGAATTTCACTTGCATTCACCTGTGCGATATCCAATGCAAGGCTAAAAATATCGGCGTCTGGCTTTCTAAATTTTACAAAAGAGGAGGAAATAAAAAAGTCGATAAAGCTGTTAAGTTTAAATTTCTTTATCCTATAATTATTTAGTTCCCGGCCCTCATTGCTAACCACGCCAACTTTTAGACTATATTTCATTTTCAAATGAATAAAAAGTTTTATCATTTCAGGGTGAGATTGGGATTGCTCGTACATAAATGTTTTAAATTCATCTTTAGAGAAATTTCGCGGTTTATAAAATATTACGCGATCTAAGTAAGTATCGAGCGTCATTTTCCCCAATTCATAGGTTTCGAAATTTAGGTGGTGCCTTTCATCCATATCTTGATGATTGAGATGAAACAGTTTGGTTGCCGCCTGTCTTGAGTTCCGGTTCCATCCGTCGGTAAGCAAAACGCCGCCGATATCAAGAAATAGGGTAGATATGTGATTTTCTTCAGTCATGTTATTTTGCGCATGGTTGTACTCATATGGAATAACAAACTAACATAGCTAAATGTTATCATTACTTTTGCGGTGAAGAACCATTATCCCCAATATCAGAAGCTACCTTTGGAAGGATTCTTCTACCACAAATCGATACTAATATTTATGGCCAGAGAAAGATTAAACAGCGGTAATGAACGCGGTATAGAGTTGCCAAAGGCAAAACTAAATAGGGAAACACTGGGCCATGTGTCCAGATTGCTCAGCTATCTGAAGCCCTACCGCGGAAAATTCATTGCTGCATTGGTCTGCCTGTTCCTCACTAGCCTGGTCGGTCTTGCTTTTCCATCCTTCGTGGGTGCGCTGATCGATACTGCCCAGGGTAAGCGAACCGATGACTGGCTGCCTGCTACGATCCCCGGGATATTGGTGCTTGCCTTTGTGGTACTAGGGCTGCAGGCACTTATTTCTTTTTTTCGTATTCTATGGTTTGTTACCGTGGGAGAAAGGGCGCTGGCTGACATTAGGCGGGACACCTATCTCAAGCTGATCACCCTGCCTATGAACTTCTTCGCGGGTCGAAGGGTGGGAGAGCTCAACAGCAGGATATCAGCTGACCTTTCACAGGTACAAGATACGCTCACGACTACCATCGCAGAGATGATCAGGCAGGCCGTGCTGCTGGTGGGCGGTATTGTATTCATGGCCATTATTTCTAAAAAGCTCATATTTGCACTGTTAGCGGTGTTGCCGATACTGATCGTGTCGGCAGTCTTTTTTGGCAGGTTCATCCGCAAGATCTCTCGGGAGGCGCAGGACAAGCTTGCAGAGTCCAATACGATGGTCGAAGAGACCCTGATGGGGATCGCCAGCGTAAAAGCATTTGTCAATGAACCATTCGAGGTCAAGCGTTATGGCGGGGCCATTGGCGAGGTGGCAGCGATCGCTATAAGGGGAGCAAAATTCAGAGGGATGTTTTCCTCGTTCATTGTACTGTGCATTTTTGGTGGGATATTGGGGGTGATTGGATACGGCTGCGTGCTGGTCAGCCACGGTGAGATTACCTTCGGCGAACTCTTAAAATTTTCACTCTACTCCATGTTCTTGGGTAGCTCTTTGGGCAGTTTTCCTGAGCTATTTGCTAATGTGCAGAAAACGGTTGGCGCAAGTGAACGTGTGCTGGAGATCCTTGCTGAAAAGGGAGAAAATGTGTCTACTAGTAAAAAGGCGGATCCTATTGAGCAAAAGATTATAGGTAACCTCTCCTTCAGCCATGTCAGTTTTTCCTACCCTTCGCGTGCCGAGGTTGAGGTATTGAGGGAGGTCTCCTTTGAGGCAAGCGCAGGTCAGCGGGTGGCCATTGTTGGTCCGAGCGGATCTGGAAAATCCACCACTGCCGCATTGATATTACAGTTTTATAGTCCGCAGAG
>JACMPF010000149.1 GCA_014377665.1 Pedobacter sp.
CTTTCTTCTTCATCTTAATATTAACAGCTATTTAAATAAAATTGTAACTAATAAAAACAAGGCTTTTAACCCCTTTTTTCCAGACGGTTTAGCTTTAACCACCAACCTCGACTTTATGCTCATGAAACGTTCATAGAGCTTCGGCTTTTTATGAAGCTCTTCTGCAAACTTTTTAGCAACATCATGCTTCTGTTCAACAGGATCGTAAAGCATCGCTGTACACATACAATTCTTACGCTCTTTCATCTTCAATATCTCGAAGTTCACACAGCTTTGACAGCCTTTCCAAAATTCTTCATCCTGGGTAAGCTCAGAATAAGTGACAGGTTCATAACCTAAATCTGAATTAATCTTCATCACTGCCAAACCGGTAGTCAAGCCAAAGATCTTTGCCTTTGGGTATTTTACTCTTGATAGTTCGAAGATTTTCTCTTTAATAGCATGTGCAAGGCCTACTTTACGGTATTCCGGACTTACTACAAGGCCCGAATTTGCAACAAATTGGCCGTGCGACCAGGTTTCAATATAGCAGAAACCTGCCCAAGAACCATCTTTATGAAATGCGATTACAGCCTTACCATCGGCCATTTTACCTGCAACATATTCGGGCGAGCGTTTAGCTATACCCGTACCACGAGCTTTTGCTGATTCTGCCATTTCATCGCAGATTTGTTCTGCAAAGACACGATGTTCAGGAAGTGCAACTTGCACTATAAAATCGTTTATGTTCATTATTAGATAACGAAGAAAAATAAATGTTCTGATTAATTGTTTTTTGAGAGGCAATCCTCTGTGGAATCTACTGGACTAATGCCAGAGATCTACTCAAATGCGCGGCGTATAAATCTGCCGGTCTGTGATCACAAAAAATATGGGCTGCAAACGCTCAATAAACGCACTCTTGGAAGCATATGAATTTGCCTGTCCGAATGATAGTTTATGTGTTTGGTGATTGATCATTTTCTGTTTATAATAAATATTTAAGTATGTTGAGGCGCAAAGGTTTAAATAAATATTGAGTTGTGCAATACGTTTTTGATTTTTTTACATTTTAGCAATACGGAATTAACATATAATTAAGTTCAATTTCCTTGCCAAAGATGAAACTTCAATGATTAAACTTAAAACCATTTCAGCTGATCTTTGATTGTAATAAATAAAGAATGATATGAGTTTACTGTTTTCGCCACTAAAAATAAAAAACGTACACCTTAAAAACAGGATCGTTGTCTCTCCAATGTGCCAGTATTCTGCTATAGATGGCTATGCGAGCGATTGGCACCTCGTTCACTTGGGCAGCAGGGCTGTTGGCGGCGCAGGGCTGATCATTCAGGAAGCGACAGCGGTATCCCCTGAGGGAAGAATCTCTCCTGGAGATCTAGGAATATGGAGCAATGACCACATTCCAATGCTAACACAAATAACGGACTTTATCCATAAAAATGGTTCTATCGCCGGTATCCAACTGGCACACGCAGGTAGAAAAGCCAGCTTTGACACTCCTTGGAAAGGAAGCAAATGCCTTAGTGCACAAGAAGGTGGATGGATCCCTTATGGACCAAGTGCCATTCCCTTCAACGAAGGTGACACCACTCCTCATGAATTGACCATTAAAGATATTGAAGAGGTAAAGGCAGACTTTAGAGCCGCCACAGTACGCACATTAACTGCCGGCTATAAGGTTATTGAATTGCATGCCGCGCATGGTTATCTCATCCATGAGTTTTTTTCTCCATTGAGCAATAAACGTACGGATCAATACGGAGGGAGTTTCGAAAATAGAATCCGCTTTCTTCTGGAGATCATTGAAGAAGTACAGAACGAATGGCCTTCAGAAAACCCATTGTTCGTAAGGATCTCTGCGACCGATTGGGCAGAAGGCGGATGGAACATTGAGGAATCTGTCCAGCTTTCTAAGATTTTAAAAGATAAAGGTGTTGATTTGGTTGATTGTTC
>JACMPF010000150.1 GCA_014377665.1 Pedobacter sp.
AAGAAATCGCGTGAAGAGGCTGAACATGCCCGACTTACCCAAGAGCTGTTTATGGCGAATATTAGTCATGAAATAAGAACACCCATGAATGGAATAATGGGCATGACTGATTTGCTTAATGGTACGGATCTTAATCTGGAGCAGCGCGATTATTTAAAAACTATACAGCAATCGTCATTAAATATGATGGTATTGATCAATGATATTCTTGATTTTTCAAAGATTGAGGCAGGCATGATGGAGCTTGAACATATACCTTTCAAAATAAACGATATTGTTGATCAGGCTTTTGACGCAATAAGGGCAAAATCAATTCAGAAGAATCTAAAGCTAAGCAGGCAGATAGACCATAAGGTTCCATTGTTTGTGATAGGGGATCCTCTGAGATTGTATCAAATATTGGTAAATATTCTTTCTAATGCGGTTAAGTTTACAGAACATGGCTCAGTTGGTATAAGTATCACTGCATGTAGTTTTAGTTCGCCCTTTCTTAAAGTAATTTTTAAGATCACGGATAGTGGGATCGGAATCCCTGAAGATCGAATAGGTTATATTTTTCAGAGCTTTGCACAAACCAGTATCGACATTTCAAGGAAATTTGGAGGTACAGGTTTGGGACTGGCTATTGTAAAGCAATTGGTTGAGATGCACGATGGATCTATCACTGTAGAAAGTCGGCTTGGCGCTGGAAGCTGTTTTTCCATTGAATTACCATTCCTGTCATCGACGGCCGGTACTTGGGAAGTTACGGACTGTGAAAAATTTGCTTTATTAAAAGATAGAAGGGTACTTATTGTTGAGGATAACCTAATCAACCAAAAAGTAATAGTTAAGACGCTCGACAATGTTGGAGTGATATCTACCGTTTGTGACAATGGTTTTACGGCTTTAGAATTGCTTACTACTAAAGAATTTGATTTGATAATCATGGATATCCAGATGCCCGAAATTGATGGGAGGGAAACTACTATTCGTATTAGAAAGCAACTTAATCTTTTTACACCTATAATTGCGATGACAGCATCTGTTTCTGCAGAGGAACGAGAGAAATGTAAATTAGCTGGTATGAACGATTACATATCTAAGCCTTTTATCAAAGAAGATCTTTTTGAGAAGCTGTTACTTCACATTTGAAAGATCTATCTTCCATTTTACTAAAACTTTTTTAAACATAAATATTGTCTATTAACCGACTTCAGGATAACATCAAGACGGCTTTTAACAATTTACAAATGTTCTACGAAAATAATTTAAGATTATTATTTTTTATCAGAAGTCACTGCCAATAAAGATAATGTGGCAATAAATAATGTGCTTAACATTATTATCGACATAGGAATAACACAAATAGCTATTTTGGTATATTCTAGAGTTTTTCTCATCGTTAGGGATTATTAAACAATAGTACGCTTTCTAAATAGTAGTTGGAAATTTATTATAGCTTCTGGCTCTACAATTTTAGGTATCAGGTCTAACAAACGAGCCCATTTTTTAACCAAATTAAGAAAGGTAGCGATGTCGCTACACGATGTTTATTACTTGTTTGTGAGTCATTTATAATCGGTACAAATTTGCGCTAATGCGCTCGATAAGTGCTTTTGGAAGAAATGTGGCCCCATAAGCAGATATCTTATTTAAGAATCCTGCAATGATTTCAGGCTTCTTCTTAAACATTCCTTTTACTCCAATTTCCGCTACGACTGAAGCTGGCATATTGAACTTTTCTGCCAATTCTGCGAAGGCATCCAGACCTGCGCGACTACCAAATCCTGTTGCGGTAGGACCGGGAGAAAGGCAGCTTACTGCTACACTCGAATTTTTAAGTTCGTATCTAATCGCTCTGCTGTAGGAAAGCACAAAAGACTTACTTGCTGCATAAAGCGCCATGGATGGCATAGCTTGATAAGCTGCGGTACTCGCAACGTTTAGAATGTAAGCTTCTTTCTGTGTTTTCAATCCAGGTAATAAGTGATGGGTAAGCTCCAACACCGCATTGATGTTGAGCTGTAACATTTCCATCTGTGCATGAATTGGCAAAGCATCAAAACTTCCCCAAAGTCCGAAACCTGCATTGTTGATTAAAACCGATAGGAAAGTTGTTTTACTGTTGGCCCATTCTGAGACGTTCGCGGCCATTCCCGGTGT
>JACMPF010000151.1 GCA_014377665.1 Pedobacter sp.
AAATACCATGATCTACCTTAAAACCTACATTTCTTTTATGTTTTTATTGGGGGCAATTGGTTGCGGCCAGGTTACTTCAACAGAAACAGGAAAATCAACCGACACATCGCAACAGCAAGTAATAAAAACGGCTACGGCAGACTCTCCTCAAAATACCAACAAGGCTTATGATAGGGCTACATACGACCGCCTGGCCAAATACTTAAGCAATGGAGATAGCTCAGGACGCTGGCCCGTTAAAGCAGAATATCCAAAGCAAGGCGCCATATTTCCATTCTATAGAGTGATTGCTTATTATGGCAACCTGTTCTCAAAAGGCATGGGCATTTTAGGAGAGTTACCCGAGGATGAAATGCTTAAAAAACTACAGGGAGAAGTTAGCAAATGGCAGAAGGCCGATACTATGCTGCCCGTAATTCCTGCACTGCATTACATTGCAACAACGGCTCAGCAAAGTCCGGGCAAAGAAGGCAAGTACACCCTGCGTATGCCATTTGCACAAATAGATACCGTTTTAAGAATGGCTAAGCGAATAAATGGGCTGGTATTTATTGATATACAGATTGGCTTAAGTACGCTGCAAAGAGAAATACCCATGCTAAAGGAATACCTTAAAAAGCCAAATGTTCATTTAGGTATAGACCCTGAGTTTTCGATGAAAACCGGTAGCAGGCCGGGTACACGCATTGGATCGTACAATGCTGCCGACATAAATTACGCCACGCAATACCTGGCTGATCTTGTAAAAACATACGACCTTCCTCCAAAAATTTTAGTGATACATCGTTTTACAAAAAAGATGGTTGAAAATTATAAAGACATACAGTTACGGCCAGAGGTACAAATTGTGATGGATATGGACGGGTGGGGTTATCGTGAAAAAAAATTAAGTACCTACGAATGGTTCATTAACCGTGAACCAGTACAATGGGCAGGTTTTAAAATATTTTATAAAAATGATACTAAAACCGATTCGGTTGAAATGCAACCTAAAGATGTTTTAAAATTAGTACCCACACCCATCTACATTCAATATCAATAACATTACAGGCATAAAAAAAGGATGCCCAAATTGAGCATCCTCTATTAAAGTAAAATTTTATTGTTATTTACTAACTAAGTTTTCTACAAACTGGTTCACTTCGGCAACACGGTTGTAATTAACGGCATAGTAAATAAATTTTCCATCGCGTTGGGTCATAACAATTCCTGTTCTGCGTAGAATAGCCAGGTGTTGCGAGGCTACAGACTGCTCCAATCTCAATTTCACATATATCTCTGTTACGGTCAAACGTTCACTTTCATCTAAAAGTTTAATTATCTGTTGACGCAATTTGTGATTAAGTGCCCTGAGAATTAGGGAAGCTTTTTTGACGTGCAGGAAGTCTAACTTAATCGGATTACTATCTTCCTTGCTTGAGATAGTAATACTTTGTGAAGTACTAATCATGGTTTGGGGGGGTTTAAAATCAAATGTAAATATATTTAAAATTAAAAATATATCAATGTGGATTCATCTTTTATATATCTACTATTGAACCCCCGAATAGAACTCTTTGAAATATTGAGGTTCGCTATAAATAACTTCCGAAAAGCGCATTTGTTTAAAACATTGTTCTGAAAGTATCCCTAAATGTTCA